>NZ_JASGEX010000234.1:0-114487 GCF_047606085.1 Parafilimonas sp. | reverse complement strand
ATAACCACTGGCACGTCATTCCCCCAACGCGTCGGGGGAATGACGTGCAGGAATGTGAGATCATCTTACAATCCTATAAAGCAGGTGCAAACAGCCAATGCACAAATTCATCCTGTGTTTACTATAATATCTTTTGCTGTTGATACCAATAATGCCTTTGAGCCTTTTGATGGTATGACCTTTTTAATCATCATCGGCACCATCATATCATTCACCTTTCTGCCGGAATGGTCATTTTGTTATCCGGAAAACCACAGGCGTGTTCTTTGCTATTCTTTTACTGTTGACCGCCGGTTTTATTTCTGACATTTAAATTGTATATAAACTTGCTGAAAAACTTTTGCTGCGACTATACAACAGGAACTGGGAGGTTGAAACCAATCACCTGTTTGCTAACGCTTATTTTCTGTATTTTAATTTTGCGCGTTGTACGTCTTCAATATCCAATACTTCCTTTGCTTTAAAAGCCAAAGCTTTTTGAGCTGCATCCAAATCGCGGACAAGCCTTCTAAGACCATCAGGCTCTAATGAAGCAGAATGGTCAGTACCTTTCCATGTACGATCAAGGGTATAATGACGTTCTATCCATTCAGCGCCCAGCGTGTATGCCGCAATGTCTATAGCAATACCTAAATGATGGCCGGAAAATCCAATAGCTTTTACTTTGTCTCCATACTTTTTCTTAAGCGTACTAATCTCAAGCAGGCATACATCTTCAAAGGGCACCGGGTAACCGGATGTACAGTTATACACCACCAAATCCTTATTCCTGCCCTTGCTTACAAAGAACTCAATAAGGCCGTCAATTTCGTCTTTAGTCGTCATGCCGGTGGACACATGAATTTCTCCTTCATAATTATCGGCTAACCAGCCAAGCATTTCGTAGTGATTGTTGCAGGCCGAAGGAATTTTTATCAGATCCGGCTTCAAAGCGGCTATTTCCTTGGCTGATGTGAGGTCCCAAACAGAAGTGGCATAGACAATGCCCAGATCCTCGCAGTAAGCTTTTAGTTCTGCATGTTGCTTGCCGGTAAACTCCAGGAATTCACGATGTTCACCGTATGTGCTTCCGTATGAATTGGCGGGATTTGGATGTGGCGTATTATATTGCTCTTCGGTAAGCAGCTCCCGATTGTTACGTTTTTGAAATTTTGCAACATCGGCTTTACAAAAGATCTTTGCTACCTTAATTAGCTCTTTTGCAATTCCCATATCACCCTTATGATTGCACCCTATTTCCGCGATAACTTTAGCCTTGTGCATTTTTTATAATTTTTATTTGTTATATGAAATCTCCTACGTTGGATAGTTTATTTACGAATGAGCAAACTGAAAATGCATTTTACTTAAACGGATAAGAAACTTTATCTAATTTTTCCTTTTGTACAATTTCCAATTGTGTTTTGAGACGTATTGCTTAAAATCTGGTATTCATTTTTAAAATGAAATCCACACCTTCTCTTATTGCTTTATCACCACCTTTTGCATGCAGGAGGTAGTCAACCTGGCTTTTAACCTCGTTAACAGCATCCCGGGGCGCCATTCCCCAGCCAACACTCAACAGGTTGGCAAGATCGTTTATATCATCACCAATATAAGCAAGTTGATTTCTTGCATAACCCAATTGGCTGCAGAGCAAAGAAAGAAAGGTATATTTATCCTTTGTCCATTTATAATAATGATCAATCTCTAGTTTCTTCATTCGCTGGTCCACTACAGCGCTCAACTCGGATGTCATTACAATGATATTAAGGCCGTTTTCCCTGGCTATTTCCAGGCCCATACCGTCGCGCAAACTAAAGGTTTTGGAAAACTCGCCGTCGGCCGATACAGCCAGGGTGCCTGCTGTAAAAACACCATCAACATCCAATACCAGGGCCCTGATCCGATCAAAAGGCTGCTTAAATTTCCGTAACCGTTCTTTAATTATTTCCTCAACAATCACCCAATCACTTAACTCATCAATTTCATATAATGTGTCCTCTGGCATTTCTACCAAACCAATACGACCGCCCAGGCGATTATTAGTTTGCTGATATACTTCCTTTTTAATGGCATATACTGCTCCATTCTCAATAGACATTCCATCAAAATCCTGCCTGCGTGGGCGCTCCAGGTAATCATAATTCAGGCTCTTTCCCCTGGGCGACCAAATAAACCTTTTTGTGTTTACAACAGTAAGTGCAGAATCAGCCTCCCCGGAAACAACCCTTTCAATAACAAGATTAATATCCGTATGTGTAAGTAGCGGCGAGGTAGCCTGCAACAAACAAAAAATGTCAAAGTTATATTTCAGCGCTTTAGCCAATTCAAACATTCCCAACTCGGTAGAAGCGGTATCTGTTGCCGACTCATCGCTTCTGCGGAATGTTCTCACTTTATTAGTCCAATGATAAATACTGTTAATGCTTTCAATTAATTCATCATCATCCGTAAATACATACACTTCATCAATATTGCTTTGAATAGCTTCCCCTAAAACCCATTGGTACAATGGCCTTCCCAACAGTTTTTTTTTGTTTTTGCCAGGAATACCTTTCGAGCTTTTTCTAAGTGGTAAAATTGCAACTGACTTCAAGTAAGATTTATTTTAAGTTGATGTTTAAATGAATATAGCACATTCAAGCCTCTGCCATGCCCGCAAAAACCAGCAGAGTCTGATTGCCGGTTTTTAAAAATTTGTTCTTATATTTTGGCAGGTTGCAATTTGTCGCAATGAACTTTATATTTATAATTCACGATTATTGTATTTATTAAATAAATCAAAATAAAGACTGTTTGTACTAAAATCAATATTGCGCATACGCTTTTGCTACACTTGCTTACAACCTGGCATCTGCCAATTTTCTGTCAATACAGGCTTTCACATCAAATACAACGGCATTATCCTGCCTGTATTTTTTATAATCAATATTTAAAAATTCTTTATGCGCAACAGTAACAATTATAGCGTTGTATTTTTCATCAGTATTTATAGCAGGCAGCAGGTCAATACCAAATTCTTTTCTCACTTCAGCCTTATCGGCATGCGGGTCATACACATCGGTATCAATGCCAAACTGGCTTAATTCATGAAATATGTCAACAATTTTACTGTTTCTTATATCAGGGCAATTCTCTTTAAAAGTAATGCCAAGCAATAACGCTTTTGCCCCCTTTATCGCATGCCCCTTCTTAATCATCAGCTTAACAACCTTACCGGCTATAAAAGCTCCTATCATATTATTTACCCTTCTGCCGGATAATATAACCTGTGGGTGATATCCTAAAGAAGCTGCTTTATATGCCAGGTAATATGGATCAACGCTTATGCAATGCCCGCCAACCAAACCGGGCCTGAACTTTAAAAAATTCCATTTTGTACCCGCGGCCTCCAGCACATCATTGGTATCAATACCTATACGGTCAAATATGAGCGCCAGTTCATTTACAAAAGAAATATTCACATCCCGCTGGGCATTTTCAATGGCCTTTGAGGCTTCGGCCACTTTAATGCTGGGCGCTTTATGCGTGCCTGCTGTTATTATTGTTTTATATAGCTGATCAATGCGTTCTGCCACTTCCGCTGACGAGCCCGATGTTACCTTTTTGATCTTACTTAATGTATTCACTTTATCACCGGGATTGATACGCTCAGGCGAATAACCAACATAAAAATCTTTATTGAATATAAGGCCAGACAGCCTTTCAAGCACCGGCACACACTCTTCTTCTGTACACCCGGGATACACAGTTGATTCGTAAATAACAATATCACCTGGTTTTAACACCCGTGCAACCGTTTCTGAAGCCTGCAACAAATAACTAAGGTCCGGAGAGTTGTAGCGATCAACAGGCGTAGGCACTGTAACTACATATATGTTCGCCGCTCTTATATCTGCAGAACGATCTGTAAAAACAACTCCCTTTTTATCATTGTCTTCCGGTTTAATGACAGCCTTAAGCATGGCTGCATCGGCTTCTTCTGTGTGATCCTTGCAACGCCTCAATTCTGCAATCCTTTTCGCGCTAATATCAAAACCAACAACAGGGTAATGTTTTGCAAACTCCAGCGCAAGCGGCAAGCCTGCATAACCTAAACCAATTAATGCTATTTTGATATTCATACTATAAAATAACATTACTGGTACCGGTAAAAAAAATAGTAATAATTTTCACTTTGTTAACGGCTTCGCCTCCCTCACTCACATAAGTAGGCAGTTCTCATCCTTAATAGTTATATAGCATAATAACTATAGTTTTCGATAAGCAACAATTAATTATTTCGTATAGGTACAGATTGCATTAAAGGCAGGCTAAATACGTTTAAGATATTGAATGACAAACTTTCAAAAAGTGTTTGCACTTTCTTTCCGGCTTCACAGATTAAATTTTCTGGTCGCAAAAAAAAGGATAAAAAAACAAATTTCAAAATAAAAGCCATAAGAATTTAATGATGTGTTCATAGCGCATCGTTAATTAATAGATTAATAATCATTTGATTATCAAGAGCCTTTAAAAGGCCGGAATAAGGCTTCTTCCAAATTCATACATGCCCGGCCATGGGATCATTGTCAGTATAATGAGTAGTGCAAGCGCATACAGTACAATGCAGCGCCTGTGCTTTTTCTTATCGGGGATATCTTTTCTGTAAACACCGCGCGCTATTGTAATAAGTACAATGGCTGCAATCATTGCAACAGTATGCTCAACGGCAAAGAAACGGCTTGTATTGTTCTTCATTACCCCGGCGCCGTTATTTATAAAGTTTTGTAATCCCCATGAACCGGCAAACCATTCGTATAAACCAATAAGCAATTGTATATGGGCAAAGATCATGAGGATCAGGCCCAGCTTTTTATCAGCCGCTGCAAAAGGCTTATGCATGGCAGCCAGATGTTTTAGAAGATTTATGACAAGCAGCAATAATATCACCCAGCGCAGTAAACTGTGCAGGCTAAGCAGGAAATTATACATGATTTGCGAAGTTTAAATTTGCCAAAAATAAGCATTGTTGCTTATAGCGAAGCTACATTACGGGTTCAATTACAATAAGGCTGGTAAAAACAAGTATGCTTCCGCATTACCGTCCCATAAAAACTTAACTGCTGCGTGTTTTCCATCCGGATATATCAGGCCATCAGCATGTCGGGCATTTATAGAATATAGAAAAGCAGCTGCCCGGAAGATTTTGTAATCAGGCTTTTGGCAATTTTTCGCAAAGAAAAATAGTGCGCCCCTCTGTTGGCTCTGCTTTCTCCGTACGGGCACTTTTTATAAACTACTGCTGAAATTTTACTGTAATCATCCAATCTATTATCTTTCCCCAAAATTTATTATGGCTGCTTCAAGCGAATTTCTTGCTGCAATAAACAACGGTTATACTTTTAAAGGCGATCACATTAAAATAGGCTGTGGCATGCTTAACGGCGAAGTGGTGCCGGGTGCGGACATCTCTATACCGCTGCGAATGCTTAACCGCCATGGCCTCATTGCCGGTGCAACGGGAACCGGCAAAACAAAAACTCTGCAGGTACTAAGCGAATTTTTAAGCGATGCCAGCGTGCCGGTTGTTATGATGGATATAAAAGGCGACCTGAGCGGCATTGCTGCGGCTGGCGCCGTAAATGATAAGCTTGCCGAGCGCATAAAGCTGCTGAACATTAATTATACGCCAACCAGCTTTCCCGTTGAGCTGCTTACGCTCAGCAATGAAAAAGGTGTGCGGTTAAGGGCTACGGTAACTGAGTTCGGGCCGGTATTATTAAGCAAAATACTGGGGCTGAATGATACGCAGGGCGGCGTTGTATCCATGCTGTTCAAGTACTGTGATGATAATAAACTTCCCCTGCTCAACCTGAAAGACTTTATAAAAATACTGCAGTATGCCGCTAATGAAGGCAAGGATGAACTGGGCAATATGTATGGCAATATTTCATCGGCAACCACAGGCACTATCCTGCGCAAGGTGGTGGAACTGCAGCAGCAGGGCGCTGATATATTTTTTGGCGAACCCAGTTTTGAGATTGACGACCTCATGCGCATAAGCGATGATGGCCGCGGCATAATAAACATTTTACGGGTAACCGATATGCAAAACAGGCCAAAGCTTTTTTCCACATTCATGCTGCAGATGCTGGCTGAGCTATATGCCACCTGTCCGGAAGAAGGCGATATAGACAGGCCGAAGCTGGTGATGTTTATTGATGAAGCGCATCTGCTTTTTGAAGAAGCCACCGATGCTTTGCTGCAGCAGATAGAAACAATCATCAAGCTCATCCGTTCAAAAGGCGTTGGTATTTTCTTTTGTACGCAAAATCCGCAGGATGTGCCGGCTTCCATATTAAGCCAGCTTGCATTAAAAGTGCAGCATGCACTGCGTGCCTTTACGGCGGCTGACAGGAAAACCATTAAGAAAGCAGCGGAGAATTTTCCCGAATCGGCTTTTTATAAAACAGAAGACCTGCTCACCCAGCTCGGCACAGGCGAAGCGCTGGTAACCACATTAAACGAGAAAGGCATACCTACACCACTGGTGCATACCATGTTTTGCCCGCCACGCAGCCGCATGGATATTTTAACCGAAAGCGAAATAGATGCGCTGGTTAATAAAAGCAGGCTCGTAAATAAATACAACCGGGAAATAGACAGCCAGAGCGCCTACGAAATATTAAACGAAAAAATACAGGTTGCCACAGAAAGGCAGCAACAGCAGGCACAGGTGGCACAACAGCAAAAGCAGGCGGCAAAGCCGGTTAAAGAAAAAAGTATTTTTGACTCGCCGGCCATCCACCAGGTGGAACGGACAGCCGCTTCTATAATTACACGCAGCGTATTGGGCGCTTTGGGTTTGGGTGGCAGCAGCCGAAAAAGGAAAAGCTGGTTTTAAAATAGTGAGTGGCGTGAGGTATGGCCCATTGGCCCCAGGCCATAAATGCCCGCCGTTAACAACCCATTGCGGGGCGCCGCACCCACTCACCTCATACCTTCTTCTGCCTTACGCCCCACACCCCATGGGCTCGCCGTTCATTTCTCACCTTAAAAATATTACTATAATGAAAATAGCCCTGTTCAGCGCTAAAAGCTACGATAGAGAATATTTTGATAAGATCAATAAGCATCATAACATTACCTATTTCGAAGCCGGCCTTAATAAAGATACCGCCAGCCTGACGCAGGGCTTTGAGGGCGTTTGTGTGTTTGTAAATGATAACCTTGATAAAGAAACGATTGAAAAAATTGCCGCAAATGGCATTCAGGTTATTGCCTTGCGTTGCGCCGGTTTTAATAACGTTGATATGGCTGCAGCACATAACCGCAATATTAAAGTGGTACGTGTGCCTGCCTATTCACCTGAAGCCGTTGCAGAGCATGCTGCAGCGCTTATTCTTACACTGAACAGGAAAACACACAAAGCCTATAACCGGGTAAGAGAAAGCAATTTCTCCCTCGAAAAACTTACCGGCTTTAACCTGCACCGTAAAACGGTTGGGGTAATTGGCACGGGTATAATCGGCCGGGCTTTTTGCCATATCATGCTTGGTTTTGGATGCCGGATAATTGCTTATGATATGTATGAGTCAGATGAATTAAAAAGCAGGGGCGCCACATATACCAGCCTTGACGAATTGTTCAAACAGGCAGATATCATTTCATTGCACTGCCCGCTTACGCCTGAAACAAAGCATATAATTAATGAGCATACTTTCGGTAAAATGAAGGATGGCGTTATGCTCATCAACACAGGCCGCGGCGCGCTCATCAACACAAAAGATGCCATCAAAGCTTTAAAAGACCAGAAGCTGGGTTATCTTGGCATTGATGTGTATGAGCAGGAAACCAATATCTTCTTCCGCGACCTCTCGGAAGAAATTATGCAGGATGAGGTCTTTGCAAGGCTTATGACCTTTCCCAATGTTTTGGTTACAGCGCACCAGGCATTTTTTACCGGCGAGGCGCTGGAACAAATATCAACCGTAACCTTACAGAATTTAACTGATTTTGAAAACGGCAGGCTGCTGGTAAACGAAGTAAACGCCTGATGCCCGGCTGAAGCTTTTCTCGCACAGAGAACACAGAGCCAGCAGAGGCGCTTCATTACGCTGTTTACTCCTTTGCTCTTGCGAAAAAGAGCTAAACTCCTGTAAAGAATTAAATTTTCAAAAGATTTCCAAGTAATTACTGTGTTTCTTGTGGTCAAGAATACGTGTGCACATCCTGAAAGATTTAAAAAAGACGAACCTCAAAAATGAATACCAAATGAAGAAATTTACATCCGCATTGCTTATTGCCATCGCATGCTTCATATATGCAGATACCAAGGCGCAGCCGCCCCGTTTCAGCGTTGAACATTTTATAAGCGATACAGGCGATACACTGAATTACCGGCTGTTATTTCCTGATGCCGATCCCGGGCGTAAATACCCGCTTGTTATTTTCCTGCATGGCTCCGGTGAACGCGGCAGCGATAATGATGCCCAGCTAAAATGGGGCGTCATGAATTTCGCCACCGATGAAATGATGAGCCTGCACCCTGCTTTTATAATTGCGCCGCAATGCCCGGCGGGAATGACCTGGTCAAACTTTAACCGCACCAATGCCAGCCGCGCCATGACACTGTTGCCTACACCTTCCAAACCAATGGAACTGGTGATTGCGCTTATACAGCAAATGAAAAAAAATGAATCAATAGATACCAGCCGCATTTATATTACCGGGCTATCAATGGGTGGCTTTGGTACTTTTGATGCTATTGAGCGTTATCCTCACCTGTTCGCAGCAGCCATGCCGGTGTGCGGTGGCGGCGATACATCCAGAGCCGCATCCATTGCACACATTCCTGTATGGATTGCACATGGTTCGGAAGACGCCACGGTAAACCCGCAGTTTTCTGTTGATATGCTGCAGGCGTTAATGCAGGCAGGCGCACATCCCGGGTTTTCCATGTATCCTGAAACAGGCCATTTTTCCTGGCTGGCTGCTTACACTAACAAACCGGCCATGGAGTGGCTGTTCAGGCAGCGGAAATAGCATGAACCTGAATTTGCCGGATGAATACGCGGTCAGACGCTTTTCTGGCGTCAGACCGTTAGCCCACAAAAAATTTATAGCTATGGCTAAATGTATCAGCCTGGCTCATCCTTCATAAAAAGGCGTGATAAATAATTATAATGTACATGAATGATGTTACTCTTTTTTCTCATATACCAATCCCCAAAAATTAAAGCTTTTTACTTTTCCTTCTTCATTCAAATCAAAACGTAAAAAGTCTTTGCCATACCATTTGTGCTCAAACTTTCCAAGGAACGTATCATAATTCCAATGGCTCAAATTAACAGTCACATTATTCGGAAACCTGGCAATTAAAGAATCTCCCAACATAACAATAGCAGCGTCTCCATAAATTTCATTGTGATAATTGCCGGCATAATTTTTCAGTTCAAGCGATGGCTTTGTATTCAAAACCCTTTTAGCATCTGTGGAATCATCATTTGCTTTACGTTTGGCTGCAAGCCCTGTGTAGAGCGCATAAAAATCTTTGCTCCAGTCGTTTTTATCGTCATTAAAAACAAAAAGGTCCATTGCCTTGTACATTAAAGCATGGCGTATTTCAGTATGGTCCATATTGGCAAAAATGTAAATGCCAAAATTTTCATCCGGTATCATTCCTAAAATAGCAACGGCGCCATCAAGGCTGCCTGTATGAAACTGTACCATTTTGCCTTTATAATCTTCCTGAAACCAGCCCAGCCCATAAGTTGTCCAGTGTGGTTTTGTTAATTGTGCGGTGGGATAAAATTCACTCGCCGTAACCATTGCCTGCGGCTTAAATAATTCCGTGTATGTTTCAGGCGTTAATAATCTTTTGCCATTCACTTTGGCACTATCAAGCATAAATATCATCCATTTATTAATATCGTCTGTACAGCTCCAAACGCCGCCTGCAGCATCAACGGTTTTGCTGTCAATAAACGGAATGGTTTCTATCACACTGTCTTCATACATGTAGTGTGGTGTAATATGATTGCTGCTTACCAGCGATTGCCTGTAATCAGGAAAAGTATTATTCATGCCAAGCCTTGCAAACAAGCTGTCTTTTATAAACTTATCCCAGGCTATGCCGGAAACTTTGTGTATCACTTCGCCGGCCACCATGTACATAAGGTTTTGGTATATAAAAGAAGACCGGAATGAGTACGCCGGTTGTATATAGCGCATCTGGTGAATGATGGTATCCATGCTGTAATCAAACATCCAAAGTAAATCGGCATTGCCTAAACCCGTATTGTGGGTAAAAAGATCCTTTACCGTCAGTTCACTGTTGGCATAATTATCATACAGTTTAAGCCCGGGGTATATATCGCTTACCTTATCTGTCCATTTTACTTTGCCGGCATCCACCAGCATGCCCATGCAAACGGCCGTCATGGCCTTGGTGGTGGAAGCGCAAATGGATAATGTAGATGTAGTGAAAGGCGCTTTGGTGGCAATATCTTTCACACCATAACCTTTATTAAAAATCACTTTACTGTCTTTTACAATTACCACAGCAAGGCCGGGCGTTTTCCATAGCTGCATGGCAGTTTGTATGTATTTATCAAAAGCCGTTATTGTTTTTTGCCAGGCCGCATTTTGGGCGTTGGCTGTTGCCAATACCAGCAGCATACATAAGATAAATAATTTTCTCATTGCAATAGTGTTTGGTTTAAAATGACAAGATACTATTTGCATTGGTTTTTCAGAACATTCATTAGCAGTAAATCAGGATTTTATACATTATTGTGCAGAAACATGGTTAAAGCCCGTCTGCCGATGATAAAAATTAAGCACCTGTTGTAATTAATCCGCTATTCATTAACAGCATTAAAAAAGCTAATTGTATATATTTGTGCTTTAAACAATACATTATGAAACTGAAATATTTTCTTCTGGCCGTTATGAGCATTTGCTCAGTAAGCTTATTTGCCCAAACAAAAACAGATACGGTAAAGGTTTGGGGCAATTGCGATGAATGCAAAAGCAAAATTGAAAAGGCTGCAGAAAAAGCCGGTGCTGCAAAGGCTGACTGGAGCGATGAAACTTATTTGCTTGCCGTAAACTACGATGCATCAAAAACATCGGTACTGGATATTGAGAAAGCTATTGCAGCCGTTGGCTACGATACGCAGGATGTAAGGGCCGATGACGCCGCTTATAAAAAACTGCCAAAATGTTGTCAGTACAGCCGCAAACCTGCAACTAAAGCGGATTAATCAATAAAATTTTATTTTTGAAAAGTTGCAACTGTATTCCGGTTGCAACTTTTTTTATTCCGGCAACCAATTATAATATATGATGTGTAAGAAAGTTTTGTTCCTTCTTTTAATACCTGCATTATCTTTTATTCCTGCTTTTTCCATGGCACAAACGCCGCCTGCTTATAACAGCGCTGACATATACCGGCAACTGAAAAAATTAAATGTGCTGGGAAGCGTACTGTACATAGCAGCTCACCCGGACGATGAAAATACCAGGCTGCTTACTTATTTTGCCAACGGCGAATTATGGAGAACGGGTTATTTAAGCTTAACGCGGGGCGATGGCGGGCAGAATTTAATTGGCGATGAACAAGGCATTGAACTCGGATTGATAAGAACGCAGGAGTTGTTATCGGCAAGAAGGATTGATGGTGCAGAACAGTTTTTCAGCCGCGCTTATGATTTTGGCTTCTCAAAAACCTCGGATGAAGCATTAAAATTCTGGGGCCATGATAAAATATTGAGCGATGTGGTTTGGGTGATACGCAACTTTCAGCCCGATGTGATCATCACCCGCTTTCCCGGCGATGCAAGGGCCGGCCATGGCCATCATGCTGCCTCTTCCATCCTGGCAAAAGAAGCATTTACTGCTGCAGCCGATTCAGCCATGTTCCCTGAACAGTTTAAATATGGCGTGCAACCCTGGCAGGCAAAAAGGATTTTATGGAACACGTTCAATTTTGACGGCGATAATACAACCAGTAATGGCCAGTTTAAAATGGAAACCGGCGCCTATAACAGCCTGCTTGGTAAAAGCTACGGGGAGATAGCTTCGCTAAGCCGCAGCCAGCACCGCACACAGGGCTTTGGCTCTGCTGCACAACGAGGCCAGGCTTATGAGTATTTTGAACTGCTTGCCGGCACGCCTGTTGAGAATGGTTTGTTTGATGGCATTGATACAAGCTGGCAACGCATTGGCGCAGCGAATATGGAACAACAGGTTGATGCAATCATTACATCTTTTCAGTTTGAACATCCTGAAAACACGGTTGATGCCTTATTGAATTTATACACATCAATTAAACAGTTGCCGGATAGCTACTGGAAAAATAAAAAGCTGGGCGAAGTAAAGCAACTGCTTATTGAATGCTCGGGCATTTATGCAGAAGCCACCACCAGTAATGAATTTGGCGTGCAGCAGCAAAAATTCACGGTGCAGTTTTTCGTGAATAAAAGATTAGATGCAAACGTTGCATTGAAAAATATAAAGCTGCTTGCATTCGATTCTGTTTTCAATACCAATCTTGCCACCAATGCCAATCTTGGTTTTTCGCACACCTTTGTAGCAGGTGATAACATGCCCGTTACACAGCCTTACTGGCTTCAGTATGGCATTGACAGCATTGGAAGCTTTACCGTAAAAGATCAAACCCTCATTGGCAAAGCGCAGAATGATGCGGCCTGTTCGGCAAGCTTTACTTTCCATATAAACGGAACGGATGTTACTATTGACAAGCCTGTTCAATACAGGTTTACCAATCCAGCCAGGGGCGAGCTATATGAGCCGTTTATTATCATTAATCCTTTAAGCGTTTCGTTGCAGCCTTCGGTTATTTTAACCAGCATCAAACAAAATAATACCGCTGTTAAAAATGATGCGGTATATGCCCAGGTGAAATCATATATTGATGCGCCCAAAGCAAAGCTCAGGTTATTTTTTGTGCAGAATAAAGATTCTGTGTTTATAAAGGACACCGTGGTTGACCTTGAATACAATCAAACGTATGATTTCAGTTTTCCTTTATCAAAATATTACAGTCCTAAACAGGGCGACCCTTCTGTGGCGGTTGAAGTAAGCATGAACAATAAGCCCGAAGCGTATAGCGGCGACCTGCATGCTGTTCAATATGAACATATTCCTGATGTGCATTATTATGCAACAGATAAAATTCATGTGGTGAATGAGGAAGTAAAAACAGTTGGCAGGCGCATTGGATATATTCCCGGCGCCGGCGATAAGCTGCCGCAGGGTTTAAGGCAGATGGGGTATAATGTTACGCTGCTTTCTGCAAAAGACGTTACGCCTTCCAATCTAAAGCAATTCGATGCAGTTATAACCGGTGTGCGGGCATACAACATTTATGAATGGCTGAATGAAAAATACAGTGTGCTGATGAATTATGTAAAAGATGGCGGCAACTTAATTGTTCAATACAACACCAACAACCAGAATGGCGCAGGCAGGGCAAACATAGGGCCATATAATTTTATTATTGGCCGCACAAGGGTTACAGAAGAAGTTTCACCCGTGCATATTTTATTGCCCAACAGCCCGGCGTTGAATTATCCCAATAAAATTACAAGCGCCGATTTTAATAACTGGATACAGGAACGCAGCACTTACCATGCAGAGCAGTTGGATGAACATTACCAGGCGCCGCTTGGCATGCACGACGTGAATGAACCGGAAAGCAATGGCAGCCTCATTATTGCCAGATATGGCAAAGGCAATTTTGTATATGCGGGCATTGTATTTTTCAGGCAGTTGCCCGCCGGTGTGGGCGGCGCTTACAGGCTGATGGCAAATTTAATTGCCTTGCCGAAAGAGAAATAATTGAATGAAGTCCGGAGGCCCGTCAGTTGCCGGACAGGCTTCACGCATAGAACTGCGAAGTCTCCTGGCCACAAGTGTTCGAAACCATTTTCTTAAAGCCTCATAGAGGCTTAACGTTTTTTGCAAGTGTGGCTGGCCGTTGTAAGCATCAGCGTCAGTTCCATCAAATCTTCTTTTGATAGAACTGGATTCTTCCGTAAACAGCACTTTATGTATCCAGCCATCTTCAGGCAAATGCCAAATCTTCAATAACGGGATTGTTCAACACTGAGGCATTGAAATAGAAATCATTATATTCGTGATGTAGCTTTACAGGAAGATGCCGAAAAAATCCTTACAACGTTTCTCTGTACTCAAAAGCATTCCTCTCAATATAGCAGAAACAATGTGTTTCCAACATAAAAGGACAACTACACTAAATTCCCTCCATTGAACTGATGTTTTTACTTGCCATAAGCCGTCACTTAGAATTGAACAGCAGCCCTGCTTCTATATCATAAAATGGCTCATAGGAAGATTAGAATTTTGTCTCTATTTTTAACATGCCTAATGATACTTAAAAATGCTTTTACGGCATTAATAGTTAAAAATCTACAGGTTTCATTTTTGGCGTAATTGTACATACTAACAGCCATGCAATTAAAAATGAAAGTCCGCAAAAAATAAAGATAATATTATATCCTGCAGTGATATTGCCTATCCTCTTGTAAAAATCAAGAATAAACCCAATAAGCATAGGAAACAATACACCGCCTGCTGCGCCGGCCATACTGCCTATTCCAACCACAGAACTTACCGCTTTTTTTGGCAACATATCAGAAACTATGGTAAAAATATTCGCGCTCCATGCCGCATTGCCGGCAATGGCTAAAGCAATTAAACCAATTACTAACCACATATTGGTTGTATAACGGGAAACGATAATTGGCAATACGGCAAGAGCAGAAACCAGTAAGGCTATTTTGCGGGCTTTATATACCGGCATTCTCTTTTTTATTAGCCAGGATGATAAATAGCCGCCACCAATGGCACCAATTGTTGCGCCGCTATATACTAATATTAATGGCAGGCTTGGCTTTTTAAGATCAATGTGGAATGTATTGGAGAAGTAAGATGGAAGCCAAAAGAGAAAAAAATACCAGATTGGGTCTGTGAAAAATTTACCGGTAATAAAAGCCCATGTTTGCTTCAGTTTAAATAATTGAATCCAGTTAACATTTTTTATTACAGATGGCGCTTCAGTTACTTCGGCATCACTGGTGATGTAGGATAGTTCTGCAGGTTGCAATCTTTTTTGTTTGGATGGCACTTCATAAAAAATCCTCCACAAAATCAGCCATAAAAAACCAAGAGAACCCGTTATAAGAAACGCTCCCTGCCATCCATAAGTGCCCAATATCCACGGAATAATTATAGGCGCAGCAAGTGCCCCTATGTTGGAACCGGAATCAAAAAAACCTGTGGCCAGCGCCCGTTCTTTCTTAGGAAACCATTCGGTCACTGTTTTAATAGCTGCAGGGAAATTTCCCGATTCTCCGATGCCTAAAAATCCTCTTGCAATACCAAATCCAAATGTACTTTTTGCCACTGCATGCAGCATTGCAGCAATACTCCATGTTGTAATGGAAATGGTATAACCGGCCTTGCTGCCGATTTTATCAATAATTCTGCCGAATAACAAAAGGCCTGCAGCATAGGCGGCAGTAAACGCCATTACAATGTGACTGTAATCTGTTTCTGTCCAGCCAAATTTTTTTTCCAGTACCGGTTTTAACAAGCCCACCACCTGCCTGTCAATGTAATTAATTGTAGTGGCAAAAAAGAGCAGACTGCATACCATCCAACGATAATTTCCCGGCTTAGCACTTTTTTCCTTATTTCTTAAATTATTCATCTTTCATATTTTATAAAGAAAAGCTTCTTTCTTTCCTTTTAAACTGTAATAAAGCATAAATAAATATGCGGGTATCAGGATAGCGTAGGCATACTGGTTATTAATAAAGTGGGCCAGCCAACCATAGCATAACGGCATTAAAGCGCCACCTGCAATCCCCATAATCAAGATGGCTGATCCGCGTGCCGTCATCTTGATCGTTAGCCCTCTTAAAGCCTGCGGCCAAATGGCGGGCCATAACATGGCATTGGCGAGGCCTAATATAGCCACACATGCAAGCGAACCCATGCCCGGCAATACGATTATTAATAGAGTGATGATAAGCCCAAGCCATGAAGAAAAATAAAAGGCCTGCTGTTGTGATATGTATTTAGGTATTGCCCAAATGCCAGTGAGATATCCGATCATCATACCCGACAAAGTATATGATGTAAGGCTTTTTGCCACCTCAAGACTGAGACCATGATATAAGCCATAATTGCCCATCGTATCACCGGCAAGGACCTCTGCGCCTACGGCAAAAAAAATAGCGATGAACCCTAAAGTAAATTGTTTTTTGATGGCAGGATCAGAAACGGAAAGCTCGGGCGATGTAACAGGCATTGCTTCACTTTTTATTTCAGGCAAATGTGCATACCGTATTAAGATTGCAAGTGAAAACAAAATAACAGTAAGAAAAGTATAAGGCATAATAACAGTATGCGACAACTCGTTCAACCGGGCATTTTTATCGGTTTCATTCATTTTAGTCAATGCTTCTATTAGCCCATTGGAATTTTTTAAAATGATTCTGCCCATTATCAATGGCGCCAAAATGCCGGCCACTTTATTACATACCCCCATGATGCTGATTCTTCGTGCAGCAGACTTTTCCGGGCCTAATAATGTGATGTATGGATTAACGGCAGTTTGCAATAAGGTTAATCCGCCGCCCGTAAAAAATAATCCTGTCAGGAATAAAACGTAATTGCGTATAAGCGCTGCCGGTATGAATATAATGCAACCCACAGCCATTACACCAAGGCCGGTACTCATCCCTTTTATCATTCCCTTTTTTTGAAGCAACCTGCTGGAGGGAATAGCCATTGCAGTATAGGATATATAGAAAGCAAATGTAACGAGGTAAGCCTGCCACTCTTCGAGTTCGCAGGCAATTTTAAGATAAGGAATCAATGTCCCGTTTATCCAGGAGATAAACCCGAAAATAAAAAAGAATACGCCTATTATCGTGATGTTTTTAGCGTAATCTTTACGGACGGGGGATGTGACAGATGCGTTGACAGTTGTTGCCATAACTTAAGTTTTCATATTATTTAATGCTATATGAACACTTCCGTATTTTAATAATAATGATTTGGCTTCCTCATAATTACTGATTCCCGCTTTCTCCATAAACATTTTCGTTCCTCTTTCAATAAGTTTTTCATTATTGATTTTCATGTGCACCATACGGTTGTCATGTACACGCCCCAGTTTTATCATAACAGAAGTAGAAATCATATTCAACACCATCTTTTGGGCGGTACCACTTTTCATGCGGGTGCTGCCCGTAACAAACTCAGGCCCTACAATAACTTCAATAGGGTAATCTGCATATAAAGCCACAGGCGAGCCCGGATTGCAAACAATACAACCAGTGGAAATATGATGATCTCTGCATTGTTTTAATGCGCCTGCAACATAGGGCGTAGTACCGCTTGCTGCAATACCAATCACAAAATCCCTATCTGATACATTATATCGTTGCAGATCATGCCATCCTGTTTCATAACTGTCTTCTGCATCTTCAATACCAACCCGCAGTGCCGCGGCGCCGCCTGCTATTAACCCATTTACCAGCGTTTCAGGTACGCCAAAAGTAGGTGCCCATTCACTGGCATCCAGTATGCCCAGCCTTCCGCTGGTTCCTGCTCCCACATAAAATAACCTTCCGCCTTTTGACAGCTTTTCTGTTAGTGCGTCAATCAAAGCAATAACAGAAGCAAGCTCTTTCCTCACTGCGCCTGCAACTGTCGCATCTTCGGTATTTATGCTTTTAACCATTTCTTCCGTTGACATTTTTTCAAGATGCCTGTAAGATGAAACCTGTTCCGTTGTTTTATTAAAAAGGTTTTCATTGCCCATATAGTAGTAGCGATATTACTTTATCAGAGTTTTATCATGCATAAACTATTCATTGTAAAAATCAACCTGCTCTTTTGAAAGCTTGTACTGCTCTCATTCATCCGGAGACCAGGTAAAGATATCAGCAATAATGTGATGTGCATTTGAAAGTTTTTAATAATATCAGTTGCCATAATTAACAGGTTTGGTTATCGCTAAATTTTGAATATCATTTTCGGCTAATAACATAGCGGCACTTTCTTTTTCAAGGAATAAATATGCATCATCATGGTTCCTTAAAACTGTTGATGGATATAGTTCTGAAACATCAGACATAATCGTATGATAAACCGCCTGCGCCTTTAAATTTCCGGGCACCATGCAAAAGATATGTTCCGCCTGTAACAGAGCGGGTATGGTTAATGTAAGCGCATAAGAAGGCACTTCGCTGATGTCTTTAAAACAATCTTCATTTACCTGCTGTTGTTTGCAGGCCTTATCTAAATCCACTACTTTTACAAAATAGGGATCATTGAAATCTGCTACATGCGGATCATTGAATGCAAGATGTGCATTCTCTCCAATGCCCATAAAATTAATATCCAAAGGATGTTTCTTCAGCAATGTAGTATAGCGCAAACATTCTTCTCCTATATTTTCTGCATTGCCATTCAAAAAAAATAATTCTTTGAAAGGAAGCTTATCAAAAATCTTTTCTTTGAGCCAGTGGCTGAAATGTTGTGGCGCATTTTTTTCCAGCCCGATGTATTCATCCATATGAAACGCATTGATACGCCTCCAGTCAACATCTTCTTTTATTATCGACGCAAGAAATTCATTCTGTGAAGCTGCTGCTGCAAAAACAATATTTACTATTTCTTTTTTTTGGAGGATGTTGTTAATGCTTGCAGCGGCCATCTTTGCTGCTGCAGCGCCTAATTCTTTACGGTTTTCATATATCCTGACCTTTAGTTTCCCTGCTGCAAAATCTATCATAGTGTTTTTTTTATGATCCTTTTTTGAGTTAAAAATTAAAATGTATTCTGTATTCTATCGGTTTATAATTCTGCCCTGTATCATTAAAGTCCTGCTATCGTGATAGTAATAATCTTGACAGCAGAAATACTTCATCATTCTGCGAGCGACTGGCAGGACTGTTGCAGATTATGCTTTGATTACTTATAACCTGAACTTTAATCCTGCGCGTCCCCAGAAAGAATAATATTGCTTGGTATAAATTCTTTCTCTCACGCCAAAATAATCTACCTGTGGTGCATTGGTAAGGTTCACCGCCTCAGCATAAATGGTTAATTTTTTGTTGATGCTGCAAGAAGCATTGGCATCAATTTGTATTCTTGAATCGCGGATCACATCCGTAGCATCATCAGCGCCGAGACTTACAGTATATGATCCGTTATAGTTGAGATTTCCCTGGATCGTAAATCTCTTTATAGAATAGGCCAATGAAGCATTAGCCGTGTTGGTTGCCTGCCCGGGAAGCCTTATATTTTTCCTATACTGGGCGTCTGCCTGTGAATGGGAATAGGTATAGTTGGCAAGTATTGAAAATCCCTTCAAAAAGCCTGGAAGAAAAGTAAGATTGGTTTGAGCATTTATTTCAACGCCATATACATTGGCTGTATTGCCGTTTAATGTACGATACCACTGATAGCCCAAATACAAATCTGCGTTATCAAATTCACTACCCTGTATTGTGGTAACGCTGCTATATTGAAAATCATCAATCTTCTTATAAAAAGCGTTAAAAGACAGAATGCCGAGATTGGAAAGATATTTTTCTATTGCCAAATCAAAATTTGTGGCAAAAGCTGGTTTCAGGTCAGGATTGCCGTCAACTACTGTTTCAGCCAGCAGGCTGGCAAGGCGATTAGGTACAAGATCAACAAAGTCTGGCCTGGAATAACCAAAAGTTATCCCTCCACGTAATAATAAACTATTGGTAAGGTTATACTTGCCCTGAAGATTGGGAAGAAACTTTGTATAATTGGTCTTTTTGCGATTAGGCGTTGTAGAAACATATAAGCCATCAGCATCCTCGTCAACTATATTGCCCTTGTAATCTACTTCCGTAGCTTCAATACGCAGCCCGGCCAATAGCATAAACCTGTTGAACTGGATGCGATTCATTAAATAACCAGCTGTTATATTTTCAATGGCGTTGTAGAAATAAGTATCGGTTGTTCCCCGAATGCTTGAGCTGTCCATCGGAAAATCCGACGATCCCTGGTTATTATTAAAATAGTTAATGGTTTTGTCTTTGTCAACACCTAAACCAAAATCAAAATTACCATTAAGCAGGCTTGATGATACATCTTTCTTACCTTCAAAATTGGTAAGGCTTCCCGACGTGGCATCTCCATCGTAAGTACTTATGACCACACCTGTGGGATAAAATCTTTGGCTATGGGTATTTTTGATCTTAAAGCCAGCTTTGAATGTGGCAGAATTGTTTCCAATTTTGTAGGGGAGGCTCATATTTAATCTTGCCACAAAATTCCTGGCACTGGTTTTATAATGCTCACGTTCTACAGTGTTATAAGTAAAAAGTGATGCATCATTGCGCCAGTCAGTACCTGTTGCAGTTAGATAATCTCCGGTAATATCACTTATGGTTAGCGGGATATTGCCGGTAATAAAATTGTATGTGCCTGTGCTTTCTTTATACCCGGCGTTGGTTGCAAAAACACCTGCATCCAACTTTAATTTGCCGATGGCTGTTTCACCTATAAGACTTAGATTAAGGTTGTTATTATCAGTATTTCCTGATTTTACTTCGTTATATGCCCTGCCCTTTGTTGTAACATAATTTCCATCATCATCTACTGTCGTATTCTTTGTCTGCATTCTTGTGCGCTTGCGATAGCGTATAATATCAGTAAAATAATCACTATACATCAGATTTGCCACAATGTTTGAAGTGGAATTAAAGTTGTAGTCTATGGTTGCTGATCCGCCTTTTCGTGTACGTTGGTTTTCAACAAAAAGATAACGTACATCTGTAGGAAAATAAATGTCTCCTTTCCCATCATCAAAATCTACTTGTTCCCAAACCTGGGCATTCAGTTCATCATATCCGTTTTTAGTGCGATAGTAACTGCCATTAAGAAGAACACCTAATTTCCCGTTTGGATTTTTTTCATCTGCAAGAAAACGTTTTCCTAAAGTCAAATTCCCTATACCATTGAGGCTCTTTCTAAGATCATTGTATCCTGCACCTAAATCAGCACTCATTTTTGTTTGGGTAGATGTAGCGGTAGGTGATTTGAGGTTGATAGCACCCGCAATAGCATCGCCGTCCTGATCCGGCGTAAGCGTTTTTGACACTTCCATTGAGGAAAGTAATCCTACAGGAATTCCGTCAAGGCTTACACTTCTTTGCCCGTTTTCCTGGGTACTGAGTATTTGTTCTCCATTCACATTGATATTTGTAAAATTGGCCGGCGTACCCCTCAACTGAATCGTAGAACCTTCGCCACTGCTATTGCGGCCAATTGTTACGCCAGGCAATCTTTGCATAGATTCAGCTACGTTGAGATCAGGATAGCGGCCGATAAGATCAGCAGATACGATTTGTTTTACATTATCTGAATTCCGTTGTTGGTTCAGGGCCTTTTGCTGGCCCTCCACCACAGCAGATATCGTTACATTCTTTAAAGTTGCATGGGTATAGCTAAGGGTAAAATCTTTTACAATTGTTTTTCCGGCGCTTACATGTATATCTGCTTCAGCAGGCTGGTAACCCATGTAATTTACCTGGAGCGTATAATCGCCATCTTTCACATCCAGTAATTCAAAAACGCCCGATAGATCAGTTGTGGTTCCACGGGTCGTGCCATTAATGATTATGGAAGCGCCGGGAAGTGCAGTCCCCTCCGCACCCATTACCTGGCCCTTAATATTGCCGCTTCCCTGTGCGAAAACACTACAGGAAAATAAAGTTAATGCTGACACCAACATAATTGTTTCCTTCAGCCACTTAGCAGATTGTTTCATAATGCAATTTTTTCTGGTCAAAAAAAATATTTAAAGTTTGTTTAAACAGTTGCCGTCTTGATTCTCATTTTAAAAGTTATTTATACTTAAACCTCGCGTATTCAACTAAAAACCTAAGCCCGAAGGATGTTCCAATATCGCGGTTGGTTAACCACACTTTATCTTTTTTAAACCGGGTTCTTGTTTCCAAAACAGCGCCGCGGAGATTGGGATCGGGATGATCAAAGGCATAACGGTTCTTTATTATCCACTTTACCGATTTTTCAATGGAAGAATCAAATTCTTTATAGCCCTCTTTTGAAAGTTCTATCCATACAATGCCGGCAAATGCCACTGCAGAACCGGTTGAAGATCCACGGTCAGGCGCACGGCCGTTGGTATAGTTATCATAAAAAATAGTTCCGTTATCAAACTGTGCTTTTTGGAAGGCCCGCGCCGTTTTAGCCGCAGCCTCAAGATATTTTTTGTCGCCTGTAAGTTTAAATGCTTCAATCAGTGATTCCGCATACCATAACGAAAACCGGGGATGAAAGGAATGTTCTTCCACCGAGTTAGGCATGAACTCCATCCAAACACCTTCTGCGCCTTGTTTTTCAATTAAACTATTGCATAAGGTGATGAAGGCTTTTTTAAATTTTTCTTCATGTGAAAACTCATAGGCATCTTTAAAAAGATATCCTTCGGTATTCGGCCTTGATACATCAAATAATTGCTGAGTTTTTTTATCCTTCCAAAAGGGACTGTATTCTTTTAATACTTCTCCGGTTTTTGCATCAACATTATCATAGCAAACACCTTTTTCCGGGTAATACATGTGCTCGAGCATCCATGATGCGGCCGAGGTAGCTACCTGTGCATATTTAGGTTCTTTTGTAACCCTCGATAATTCATAAATGCCAGGTGTGCCATCAGACACGGTTGCAAAAACAATAAAATCATCTCCCAGCACATCTCCATGAATAGCATTTACCATTCCCTGAAGCGCAGAAGGGCCGCTGTTTTTAAACTCGAGGTTAATCCACCAATCGCCTCCTTTTTTTGCAGCTTCCAGATAATCGTTGTTGCCGGTTTCTTTATATGCAGCAAGCAATGCGCTGACGGCTTGTCCCGTATGCCACGGCACTTCATAGGGATACCATTTTCCTTCCATTACATTATAATCGCATCTTGATTTCCCATCTTTATCTAAAATTACATTTGCCACATAATAAGCCGTTTCGTTGATGGCTTCTTCAACATCTTCTTTCGAAACCTGTGTATAACCACTTGCAGCTATCAATATAAAAAACAGGGTGATTGAACAATATCTCAACTCTTTATTCAGCATCATACGATTTTATTTTTGGATTTAGCTGGTATTTATGTTTATGATTAGTAATCTGAAGATTGTCCTGGAGATGAAAATCAAATGTGCCATCACCGGCTGCATTTTTTCTTATTTTTAAAAGGATATTGTTGATTCCTTTTTTTAAAGGAAGATTTATTTCAATCGTATTTGAATCTCCCGGCTTTGTATTGCTATATACTTTTTCGCTGTTGCAAACTATCTCCATTGCCTGATTGCTGTTCGCAAAAGCTTTCGCTGTAAGCGCTGTATCTGAGCTTATATAGCAATAGGCATATACAAATGCAGGGGACGGTTCCGGATAATATTCGTGTAAATCAATAATGCCTCCATCTTCTGACGCAAATTTTCTCCACCGGTATAATTTTCCATCATATTTTGTAAAGTCGCCGGGTGCTGGAGGTTTATCATATTCTTTTGTATCTGAGTATAAAAAAGATGGAAAAGTATTTTCGTTATTAACAGGAAAGGGGCCTGTTAACATCCAGTTCTGAAAATAAAAGCTGGAGCTTTCACGAATTCCCAATCCGATAGAAGAAGCGGCAGGAAGTGCATTTGCGTTATGCAAATCTTCTTCAACTTGCTTTAGATTCTTTTGGAGTCCATCAAGGCTTGATATTTTTTTATCAAATGATTTCATTACCACATCGAGCCAATAATATTGGTTTTCATTCAACCAGGCTTTTCTAAATTCCTCCCGCAATAATTTATATTTTTTTATTAAACCGGAAAGTATCACTTCATCGTTTTTCAGCATTGGAATAGCTTGCGCAGCAGAAAGAGGCGATGAACATATCTTTTTATAATCCTCAGCAATTTTTACAGTTTGCAATCTTGATTCGATCATGATGCGGTATTGCCGGATACAAAATGAAAGTGTTTGAATATCTGAAGTGTTCATAGCCGGTTTTGCATCAGCAAGAAATTTTTCTGCTTCAGTAATTATCTTTAAAGCCTCACTTGCAGATACATTATTTACAATCAATTCTTTTCCCTTTTCAGGCAGCAGCTTTTGTTGCCAAAGCCTGAAATTAAGATCGTATGTTAAAGGCACATCCCGCAAATTCATTAAACTAAAAAGTGCATTTACATAACTGCCGTTCCTGGTTCCGTATGCATTTATTTCATAGCGTTTATCAAACGATTGCCACGCTGCAGTATCCGTATTCCAGCTGCTTTCTGCCGTAACATACACCCCATACCAATCTCCCGAAAAAAGGTAAGCGCCGCCGTCGTCCCAAATCATAGTAATAACGCCTTCCGCATTTTGCTTTGCTCCAGCTTGTGTAAAGCCCCTTATATTGCCTTTTGCCATTACCATATCAGGAAACATCCGGTACGTATTCAGAATGCCGGGGCACACCATATAATGAAGATGGCGGCTTGCAAAAGGCTGTATCCATTTTTTGTATGAAGGCTGATCGCCATATTCCCAGGTGAGGTAAATAATATCTTTGGGAAGCATGTCCAGCACCGCTTCATGATCTATAGGAAAATCACCGGTCATCATCATTATTTTTCCATGATGTTTTATTACTTCATGCAAAAATTTTAAATGATCGGCATATACAGTTGCGATGCCAAGACTGTCAACAAGCGCCTTTGTAGTACCCTGTCCAAGATCAAACGTTTCATCGCAATCAACATTAAAATAGGGAGCGTTAAAAGCATCGCACATTTCACCAATTACATCTGCAAGAAATTTTTTTGATTTAGGGTTGGTTGGGGAGATTAATGTTGACGTAGCGCCCAGTGAAGCATATTGGGGAACAGCCAAGATGTTTGCAAAATGCCCGAATGACTGAAAGCTGCCAACCAATTGCATATAAAATTTAGCGGCATACGCAGATAGCTCTTTTACCTGTGCTATGGTTAGCTTGCCATTTTCAGGAGCAAAGTCAGGATGAGAGAGCGGCTGAATAACATGCTCAATATAAAAGGAGAGATAATTAATTTTTATCTCTGACATTCTTTCAATTTGCTTTTTTATATAATCTACTGTAGAAACAGGGCCACGGCTTATATCATCATAAATCTGCCGATGTTCAAATGCAGGCCAGTCAGCTATTATAATTGATTTATTCCAGCCGGCGCGTACCAGTTGTTTGAGTGTTTGAATTCCATAAAAAAGGCCGGTTTCAGTTGTGGCAGCAATAATTTTTTGTTTATCGGTAAGTAACAAAATATATCCCTGGTCATTAATCTTGTTAATCCATTGAAAGGCTTTTTCTGCAACGAGTTTATCAAAATCTTTGTCTTTTCCCAATATGCCCACCTGGAAATTGGTATTAGTACTTTTTGACGCATTAGAATTAAGCGCTTCCAGTTTTCTCCAGTGAAATAATAATCTTTCTTCAGCAGATGTTTCTAATCCCTTCCATCCAGGTTTTTGGGGTATTGAAAAAGACAGTTGTTCTTTTTCCCCGTAAAAATATCTTGGTAAAGGCAGCACGGGAATTTTTGCAGTAGTGCCGGCCGCATTGCTTTCCCAGCCACTTGCTGCATTGGTTACATTTTGTTTTTCTGCAGATGATTCGAATGTGATGCACAAAAAGAACAGCAACAAAAAGAAGCGATAACTACAGTGTGATATATATGTTGCAGAATTCATTTGTTAAGTCTTAATATGGTTTGGCACATTCGTTTTAAAAATTACGTGTACGTACCCACAAAATAGGAAAAAAAATACTAACCCAAAGAATCTTGTTGATTTTTTGCCTTTGAATCTCTTACATTCCGCTCTCCTGAATGATCGAATCCCTGTTCACGTTCGTAAGCAATCATTGCTTCGGGACGATAATTTGTTATAAAAGCCCGTCTCATATTATTTGTAGTATTGCCTCGGCTATAATGAAGTGTTCCGCCGTGATGCCATATACAGCATCCTGCTTTAATTTCAACAGCAATACCTTCTTCTTCTGAAGCATCACACTCCAGTGCGCCTCCGCCCTTGCCTGCAGGCCTGTGCCCGCGAACCGGTAGTTTATGAGAGCCTTCTACATACCACATACATCCGTTATCTTTTGTTGCATCATCCAATGCAACCCAACAACTCGCGCTCCTCGTATCGGGCATGGTAATCCAATAAGCCCGGTCCTGATGCCATGGCGTAGCTGTTGCAGAATGAGGCGCTTTGCTGATAAGCATATCAAAATCAAGCGCCATATCTTCACCCAACAACTGCTTCGCAATAGATAATGCTTTCTTATGCAAAGGCTGATCGAGAAGTTCAGGAAACAGCCTGCTTGCCAGCATTATCTGTGTAATGCGTTCCTGTTTTAAAGTGAATAGATCATTTTCTGCATGGCTTCCCAAATCAGAACGGTATTTTTGTACATCAATCTGATTGGTAAGAAATTTTTCATAAATATCCCGGTAATACGCTATTTCTTCCTTATTCAATATATTTTCTACAACCAGATAACCTTTTTCTTCAAAAAAAGAAAGTTGCGACGGACTTATGGATAACATAACACTATTGTTTACTCCAAAAATAACATAGTACCTTTAATAATTTTTTTCAGATAATATCCTGATACAATTTTATAAATGAGCAGAAAATCTTCTTTGGATACATTGTCATCAAATGAGCGAAAAATCATAGACCTGAGGCAATATGGATTTCAAAATGTAGTGGTACTTGGAAAATATAATTATACACAGGCTAAGGAGCAATTGCCTTTACATACGCACAGGTCGATGATGGAAATATGTTTTTGCAGCAAAGGCGAACAGGAATATGAGGTGAATGAAAATGTTTATAAAATAAAAGGAGGCGACTTGTTTGTAACTTACCCGGGAGAGCCTCACGGAACAGGAAAATTCCCGGAAGAGAAGGGTGAGCTTTATTGGATTATTATAAGAATAAATAAAAAAAACACACCTACGCAATTTTTAAGGTTCGAAGGTGAACTTGCAGAAGAATGGCAAAATCAATTACTGCAATTACCACGTTTATTCAAAGGGAATAGTCAATTAAAACCAATGCTTGAAAAAATAATCAATTTTAAGATTGATAAGAAAAACCTCTTTTCACTTATTTCAATGCAGCACTTGATCGCAGGTTATCTATTGGAAGTAATCAATTGTTCTAAAAAAGAAATTGTTTATAAACAATCGGGTAAGATTGTAAAAGTGAACAATTTCCTGGAAGCTCATCTTGATGAACCCGTGTCAGTGCCGGAACTGGCACGCGTTGCAGGTTTATCAGTTTCGCGGTTTAAATCATGGTTTAAACAGGAAACAGGCACAACGCCGCTTGATTATGCTTTAAAGTATAAGATAACAAAAGCAAAGAAGTTATTGAAAAAAACGAAAGCGTCTGTAACATCCATTGCTTTTGAAACCGGATTTCCCAATTCTCAATATTTCGCTACCGTATTTAAAAAGTTTACCGGGTTTAGCCCAACAGCCTATAAGACCCATATAGTGGATAGTTTGGATTCATGATTTTATGCTAAAAGCTGCTGTGCTATTTAATTGTAACATTGTAAACAGCGCTATTATTCCAGGTAGTTATTTCTTTTTGATTAACCGCAAGCTCTATTTCAAGATTGTGCTTACCGGGTTTAGCAAGCCAGGTAAAATGTACATTTTTATGTTTCGGCATTAAACCGTTTGGCGCTTTTTTCAAAGCATAATCTTTATATTTTTTTGCAAACGCATTGTATTTTTCAATATTGATTGCATCGCCAAGCTTCATAATGCCCCACACCATCGTACCATGAGCATATTGCCAATCGGAATAAGGGTCTGTCCGGTAGGCGGCATTACTGTCTGTAACAAGTTCCGGTAAAAGTTTTTGGGGTGCAGTTTGCCAGCTAATAAATTTTCCTTTTTCCGGTTCATAAAAAGTTTGCAAATCTTTTTCCGGTGTAATCAAATTTGTTAAAGATGAAAAAGAACCGGCATACATCCAAGGTTGCTGACAATTTATATTAAACTGAACGGATATATCCAAATCGCCGGTGCCGGTAATGGGCCGCAGGAAAACAACAGGTGCAGATAGATTTGCTTCATATTTTATTAAAAACTGATTTTCTCCTTTCTTAATTTTTGCAGCGAAGCTCTTATTAAAATGAAAACGGCCATAGGACATTTCACGGGGATTTCTAATTGCCTGTTCTTGCTGTTGATATACCAATTTTTTGTTCAGCCATATCTGCATTTTGCCGGCGGCGGTTATACCAAACAAAACTGCTGTATCAGTTATAGCATTGGCCGAACAGGCTGCATAAGCTGTTTGATCTTCGTTTATCTTCATGAACCGGAAGTCAATTATCTGAATTCCTAACTGCTCTGTTTGCGGTACTAATTTGAATTCAAAATGCGCATCGTCAATTATTTTATCAGCAACTTTTTCAGCGACCTTCAAAGGCGTATCATTTTGGCAAAACACCTTTAAAGCAAATAGCATTGTGATAGATACACTTACAATAAATGTGGCAGTTATTTGCTTCATGCAGGCAATCATAAACAATCATTTTTTTATTGAATCTGTTTCAATGTTTGCAGACAATTGACCTTTCAGTAAAAATTGTTGTACAGGATAATGATGAAGATTATTTTTAATTACACCATTACTGCTGCTGTTTATATAAACTGCTGCTTTTGTATCGCTGACAGATTGTATATCCAGGCCTGTTAATAAAAAACGATCGGTTTTATCTACAATAATACCAGGCCGCACTTCTTTATTTTTTGAGCGGATAGTAATATTGGACAATTTAATATCCCTGGCGTAGCGTATAAAAAAACCGTAG
Source organism: Parafilimonas sp. (assembly GCF_047606085.1). Classification (GTDB taxonomy): domain Bacteria; phylum Bacteroidota; class Bacteroidia; order Chitinophagales; family Chitinophagaceae; genus Parafilimonas. The sequence goes on along the minus strand of NZ_JASGEX010000234.1, from coordinate 85,539 downwards.
GAAGGGAGTTTACCAAACATTGCAGCCTCGGGATATTCGCTTTCTTTTTCTTCAACGGGTTTTGATAAATCAACCGGTTCGTCACTGCCTGATGTTTCAATACTGATATTGCTTAATGAAATATTTTCGATTGCTGCTTTTTCAATTCCGGTAAATGAACAACCTGTTTCATCTGCACTTGTTGCAATAATATTGGAGATATTAATGTTTCTTATTTTACCGGGTAAAGGAACTTTTGCCGCATCAATATATTTTCTTGCCCTGTTACCCAACCGTATAAATAACGGAACCTGCGGCCCTTCAATCACAATATTATCTACCGTTACATTTTCCATTATGCCCCCATCAACCAGCTCCAGTGAAATACCACTGTTACCGGCCGGCTTGCCATAAATTGTACTAAGCTGTGCCGAAGGTTTTATGATGCAATTAGACACTGTAATATTTCTAAAACCGCCCGTAGATTCTGTACCAAACTTCAGTGCATTGCAATGGCTGCTTAACACGCAATTGGTTATAGTAATATGTTCTGAAAGCAAAGGTGATGTACTTTTTATAGTGATGCCATCATCATCAGAATCTCCAATAACATTTGATATAGTAACGTATTTGCAGCCATCTATATCCATCATATCATTATTCTTATTGGAATGATTCCAGATTTTAATACCATTAATATTTACATATTCACAACCCAGATAATGCTGCATCCAGAAAGCTGAGTTCCTTAATTGTATTCCTTTTACAGAAATATTTTTACAGTTAATAAACCAAAGAAGGTATGGCCGGTTTTTGTACCGATCCGGCTTTTTTATTGTAGCTGTAATAAATTTTGCACCCTGCCCATCAATGATTCCATTGCCTTCGATGGAAACATCTTCCTGATCTTTGCAAAAGATAAGGCTTTGCTTAGCCCAGTCTTCTCCATAAAAATGAATACCTGCATTTAGGTAGGGGTATTTTTTAAAATCAGCTATGCCAAGAATAACGGCGCCACCGGAAAGATCAAGTGTAACATGGCTTTTGAGGTATAATGTAGCTGTTAAGAAAATGCCCCTGGGAAAATAAACCTTACCGCCTGTTTCAGCACAACTATCAATTGCCTTTTGTATAAAAAGAGTATTATCAGTAATGCTGTCGCCGATTGCGCCAAAACGGGTAACATCATATACCTGTGCATGCAACGATGAAAAATTTATTATTAGCAACCAACAGGCAAGCATCAACCGCTTTCTCAGAATAAGATTCCCTTTCATTTCTTTTTTAGTTTAATGCGTATGCTGACAATTTTTCGTTTAGCCAGTTGGCAGATCGAATGTATGCTTGTCGTATATCCGCAATGTTTGTTTCTGCACCGCCTACATCTATCGCAAAATTTCCTTTAAAATCTATGGTACGAAGCATGGCAAAAAAACTGTTCCTGTCAATTTCTCCGTCACCGGGAACAAGGTGATCCACAAGGTTACCCCTGTTATCAGATATATGTATGTAGCTGACTTTTTTTGAAAGCCGTAAAAGGCTCAATGGCAAATTATCCTTATAATAAAACTGGTTGGCTGTATCAAGATTGAATAAAAGATTTTCACTTTTTACGGATGATGCAAAATTTAAAAAAGATTCTGTTCCTGTAATAAGGCTTCCTTCACATGGATGAAGATGATAGGACAAATTATAATTCGCCGCAATAGCACATGCCTTTTGAAATGTATTTGTAAGCGAAAGCCAATAATTATTCCAGTCAAAACCAGCGGGCAGCCCAATTCTTGAAAGTGTTGCTGAAGAATAGTGTCTTTGTATCGGTGCATTTTTAGGATACTCCAAGGGAAGCAGGGGGCTATTATCTAATACTGCGTTCGCACCAAGTTGGTTTGCTGTGATACATCCTTTATCAAAAAGTTCAAGGCTTTTTGCCTGTTCAGAGGAATAAGCAGAACCTAATTTTGGAAGCACTATGCAGAAAACGGGAACCGAGCAATTAGCAGATGTGAGCTGCTCCGCTATCAAAGGGTAATGCTTAAACATATATTCAACATTGGCTTCGCCAATTGCTTCAAGTTCTATCGAGGAAAAGCCCATACTTTTCATTTCATCTATATACTGAACGGTATTGCGCACATCGGAAGGGTAGCCATATTTAGTGATAGAATATAAATAAGCACAGGTTATTTTATTTGAATATTGATCTGTATTCATATTATAGTTTTCAACTAAACTGAATAAAAATAAGAATTTCCGGTTACGTACACGAAAAATTAATAAAAAAATTCTACCGGAAATTTTATTCCTAACCTATTTTACTATTGTTATTCTGTAGATAACTGAATTGGTAAAATTGTTTGGCCTGGGATGGACTTCCAATTCAAGAGGATAGGTTTTCAGGGCAGGATAAGGTGTCCAGAATTTACCTTCATTTCTTCCTGTAGTCAAATCAGCAACTGATCTGTTGTAGTTCCTGTCCATTCTTCCGGGGTTTCTTTCCAACTGCCATTGGACTGTTGCTGTCGTATCAGCCAGGACACATCATTTTTTGCAGCCGCAAGGTATTTTTTTTCGTTAGTTATTAAATACATTACGGTAAAAGGGAAAACGGCTTCAGCAGCACGGGTGTGCCATGCATGGCAATGCTCACACCAGATACCACCAAAATTTTGGTTAAAGCTATCCTTCATTTGCCTTTTTAACAGCGCGTCTGTTAATTCATTGGAGTATGGCTGCATATTCTTTTTTAGGATAGATACTTTGTGACCAGACAATAGTATTCAGTAATGCTAAAAAAAGAATAAAGGTGGTCTTTTTTAAAATTTTCAATTCCTGATTTATTATTTATACGACAGTTTAAAGATCAAAAAAACCGGGACATTAAAAATGCAAAAACCGTTTTTATAAAAAGCTTAAGTATTAGTTACGATAAAACTGATAATTCTCTTTTGTGATGATGTCAATCGGCATGAAATATTTTTTTTCCATTGGTTTGGAAAAAACCAGGTATTGAAAGAGAGCCATAATACCGCGGTAACCCTGTTCCTGCGGTTTTTCACAAATAAGAAAATCAATAAATCCCTTTTTCAGGTAAGTTATATTTTCATTTATAAAATCATACCCCAGCAAAATAATATCTTTTAATCCCGCACTCTCCAAATACTTTGCAACTACAGACACACGTGAGTTTGTAACCAGGATAGCTCCAATATCATTTTGTTTTTTTATCAGCCCACTTAATCTTTTGGAAACAGATGAATAGCTCGTTTGAGTGGTTTTAAATGATAGCACTTCGTTAGGCAGATTATTATCTTTGAAGTAATTCATAAAACCTTCTTCCTTTCTGAGAATTGCATAATTGTTGTCTATCTCTGCAGCAATATTGGCAACAAGTACTTTCTTTTTTTCATCAATACAATAATGTACGAGTTGCGCTGCAATATAGCCGCTGCTGAATATTTCAGCCCCAATATAACAAAGTGTATCTGTCTGCGGGATATCAGCGTTGATGAGTACATAAGGTGTTCCTGTCTTTTCTGCTCTTTCAATTAATTTAGTTGATTCTTCGGGAAAGGTTGGTGTAAAAAGAATGCCATCAGCCTTAAATTTAATAAGGTTTTTAACTTGTTTACTAAATGATTTTTGATCGTTTTGATCAAACAAAAATTGTTCAATATGTATTCCATATTGCTTTATTTCATCTAAAGCTTGTTTTGCACCATCCAAAGGTGCCTGCCAAAATTCTGTTTCTTCCGATATAGCTGGCAAAAGAACGGCTAAGCGAATAGTACCACGGGAAGTAAGTGCCAACCTTTGAGCAAGCACATTGGGTTGATAATTTAATTTTTCAATGATAGATTGAATTTTAGCTTTTGTTTTCTTGGAAACGCCGCCCCTGTTGTGTATTACTCTGTCAACGGTAGCGATAGACACTTTACCCAACCTGGCTATTTCTTTAACTCCTGCTGTAACCTTCTCTTTATTTTTTTCCATTATAATCTTAATACTAAAAACAAATTTATTAAACGTTCCTTGGCTAATTCTGCTTTGACAAACTTAATCAAATCATTTTAGAGGCATATAGGGTGCATTCCAAATTGTCGCAATTTAAGTGGCTCGTTTAAAATCAGTTTTAACCATCTTTATTATTTTGTTCCATTGGCCAATTCATTTTAATCACCCTTAGGTTTAGCATTTTTTGAGCGCCTTCATAACTCCAACGTTGTCCGGGTTGTTTCATCCGTTTTTGCACTGCAGTTCTATGTGCTGACTCTATGGATCCTGAACCAATAATGCCTGCGCCTATCGCTTTGTAATAGCTATAATCCATCCGGTTGGCATTGCTGCTATAATAATTACTGTCACTCAAACAATCTTGCAAAATGATTTTGCAGATGATTACGCATCGCATTTCTAAAAAGTTCTGGATTGCCTTTTTCAAGAATGCTTATAAGTTCCTTATGCGAGATAAATGTTTTTAATTGCGGCTGCTTTTTTAGTAACCCACTTTTATGTACATAGTCAAAAATGGGCAGTAATAATTTTTGAAACTTTTTCATTGTTTCGTTGCCAGTTATTTCGTATAACTTTCCATGAAAAGCAATTTCATGTTCAATATTAAATAAATGGTATTGTGTAGCCGGTGGTTCATTCTGCACTATTTTTTTTAATTCTTCAATATCTTCCTTCGTGATCCTATAGAATAAAAGGTCTGCCATACCAATTTCCAGAACTAATCTAATCTCAAACATCTCCCTCAATGTATCCTGGTCAAGAATATGGGGATTCATGCTTTTACTGAGAGTAGCAAAAACATCGGGGCTTGTGACTACCGCCCCTTTTTTCTTTTTTGAATCAATCAGCCCCATCATTCTCAAGCGCAATAAAGCTTCACGTATAACAGTTCTGCTCACACCCAGGGTTTCAGCCAGCTCCACTTCTTTCGGAATACTATCACCAACTTTTAGCTTGCGTTTTTGCAATAGTTCCACAAGTTTTGATTCTACCTTATCAACCAGCGAACTTTTGTCAAGTGATTGAAAATTGTATTTTAAATTATTTGTATCCATATAAATAAATTGCTAAACAACCAATTTTCCAATTATTAAAAAAAGATAAATTTTTTTCGGCAATTCATTTTAAATATTACATTTGTATTATGTAGTACATAATACAAAATTAAATTGCTATGAATTTATTGTCAAAAAAATTACTTGCGTTTTTTGTGTGCCTGCTTGTTGCAGTTACGTCTATTGCACAGTCAAAAACCATAACAGGAAAGGTTATTTCAGCGGACGATGGCGGTCCACTTGCCGGCGTTAGCATCTCTGTAAAAGGAAAACCTGCCGGAACTTCTACCAGCAACGCCGGCGACTTTTCCATCAACGCAGAACCAACTGATGTACTTCAGGTTTCTTATGTTGGATTCACTTCGCAGGAAGTGCCTGTTGGCGAGAATTCGAGTTTTACAATCAGTCTTATATCAAATGCCGGCAAACTGGGTGAAGTTGTAGTAGTAGGGTATGGTACCCAAAACAGGAGAAATGTAACCAGTGCTATTGCAAAGCTGGATAACAAAGTGCTTGAGACGGCGCCGCGTTCCAATATCGGCACAGCGCTGCAAGGATCTGTTCCGGGTTTACAGGTAGTAAACTCCAGCGGCACGCCGGGTTCTTCACCCTTGCTTATACTCAGGGGTGGTGCTTCCATCAGCAGCCCCGGTTCGCCGCTTGTGATTATTGATGGCGTAATACGTTCTTATAATGATATAGCATCAGAAGACATTGCCTCTGTTGAACTGCTTAAGGATGCCGCCGCCACGGCCATTTACGGGGCACGGGCAAACAATGGCGTTATTCTTATTACCACCAAACAGGGCAAAACCGGCAAGGCGGAAATTTCTTATAAATATACCCATGGGTATAACCAGAGGAGAGAGGGGTATACATACTTAAATGCACATGATTACATTTATTATAACCGCCTGGGCAATCTCAATTCCGGGAGAACGCTGGCACAGGTAAACGCATCCAGGGGCTATGGCTTGCTTACCGATGATGCCAACCTGGCTACATTTGATATCCGCTCATACAGTTCAGATAATGCCTATCTTTTAGATAAGGGTTGGGATACCGTTGGCGATCCTTATGGCGGTACAATAATCTTTAAAGACCATAGCGGTGAAGTAGAAGACATCGTATTCCGGAACACCAATACACAGGATCATTATATTGATGTTTCCGGTGGCAACGACAAAGCTAAATACCTGGCATCATTTGATTATTATAATGAAGATGGCACAATTGTGGGTTCATATTACAAACGTTATTCGGGTAACATTAACGGCTCGTATAAGGTAAAGCCCAACGTGGAGGTTAGTACCGGCGCAACCATGTCAACCTCATCGCAAATTGGCGTGGTTAGCTCAGAGGTAAATACCTTATACCGCACGCTTGCCTTGTGGCCAACATTCAATCCCTGGATGGACAGCGCCAAAACGCTGCCTAACCCGGGCAATGGTATAAGCGACGGCAACCCTTTATACTGGTTAAGCAAATATCATCGCAGCAACGAAGTGAACAGGATTTCTGCCAATGCCGCTGTTAAATGGGATGTTTTGCCGGGCCTTTATATAAAAGGAACAGGTAATTTTTACCTGGCCGAAACCTTATCACAATCCTTCCAGGAGGCAACACAGCTATACACAAATATTTATGCAGATCCACAAACATACAACAGCACAACCCGTCCTTCCATTTCTTATTTTGGCAGGGATTTTCAGCAGCAGTATAATGTTATAATCAACTACACCAAAACCTTTGCAGAAAAGCATCACCTGAATGTTATGCTGGGAAGCGAATATTATGATACGAAAGCTTATGCCATGCAGGTGTATGGCACAAGCGCTGCAACAGATGATATTGAAACCGCAAATGCATCAACCACTTTTGCTTCAGGCGATAATTATACTACCCGTACCGAATATAAAATGATCTCCAATTTTGGCAGGATTAATTATGACTTTATGGAGAAATACCTGCTGACATTCGTACTTCGCGAAGATGGCGCATCCAGCCTTGCTTATGATAACCGTATTGGTTATTTTCCCGGTATGTCTGCCGGCTGGAATGTGCACAAAGAAGAATGGTTCAGGCAATCAAATGTTAGCAATATCATATCTTCCCTTAAGCCTCGTATAAGCTACGGTCAGAATGGTAATATTTCAGGACTGGGCCGTTATGAGGTGCAGGGTGTTTACAGTTCGCAGGGCACCTATAATGGCAGTACCGGTTTTCTTAATTCCAGTGTAATAAACAGCGACCTTAAATGGGAAAAAAGTAAAACCTTTGATATTGGCGCTGATATTGGCTTGCTGAAAGACAAGATTGCTGTCATCTTCGATTATTACAACAGGAAAACAAGCGATTTACTTACAGATTTATCACTGCCCAGCTATCTTGGCTTCAGCTCGGTTACAACCAACCTGGGCACGCTGCAAAACAAGGGGTATGAAGTAACGGTGAATGCCAATATTATTACTTCGCCCAAAGGGTTTAGCTGGAGTGTGAGCACCAATGCTTCTTTTGTAAAGAATAAAATTTTGCAGTTGCCCTATAATGGCAATGACAATAACAGGCAGGGCGGTTTGCAGGTTTATGATCCAAAGCAAGGTGAAGTGGTATGGGTGGGCGGCTTGCAGGAAGGGCAGGCCATGGGCGCAATTTATGCCTATAAACAGGTGAGCATTTTTAAAGACGATGATGAGGTTGAAAAAATTGCCGGCAACCGTTACGATGCCGTTGCCGATATTTCCGGGCCAAACCTTTCAAGCGGCGCCGGAAAAATAACGCCGGGCGATGTAAACTGGCTGGACGTGGACCAGAACGATACCATAGACTCAAGGGACCAGGTATATATGGGCAACATTAACCCTAAATGGACAGGTGGCTTTTCTACAAATCTTTCTTATAAAGGGTTTTCTTTTTATGCACGCTTTGATTTTGCATTGGGCCATACCATATACAACGATTTAGTGGCCAGAACGCTGGGCAATTACCAGGGAACATTCAATTATATTGAATTACAAAAAAGGTCATGGACTGAAACCAATACAAACACCGATATTCCCAAAGTGTATTATGCCGACCAGGTATCTGCGCCCCTCGGCAAAAAAAATTATACACGGTCTAATAATGCCAACGCTGCACTAAACAGCAACAATTCGAGGTTTTACGAAAAGGGAGATTACCTGGCCTGCCGGGAAATTTCATTATCCTACACATTACCAAAAAGCTTTTTTAAAGTAAATGCTTTAGAGAACCTGTCGGCAAAATTGTTTGTAAGCGCAAATAATCTCTTTTACATAACCAAATTCAGCGGCCCTTCGCCGGAACCTCCGGTTAATACCAGCGGTGTTATTACGGGTATCTATTCCGGTACATACCCCACGCCCAAAACATTTGTGTTTGGCCTTAACGTTAATTTTTAATGCAATAAAAAATTTATATGAAGAATTATATTATTCTCCTCAGCATATTATCACTGAGCGCCTGCAAAAAAGCGCTTGACCTTTCGCCGGAAAGCAGCATTTCAGATGCAAATTATTGGAAAACGGCAGACCAGTTCGATGCTTTTGTAACAGGCGTTCACACACAGTTTAGGAGTGATAACGTGTACTTTTTGTTTCTTGGTGAACTTCGTTCAGATATTTTCGGCACCGACCCCGGCTCCTCTACTGCATTTACAGGAGAAGCTACACAGGGACTGGAAAACGCCTGGAATCAAACCTTAACTTTAGATAATCCTGTTGTAAGTAATTTCGGTGGCTTTTATTATAATATTAATCAAATTAACCTGTTGATAAATAAAATTTATTCAACGACCGTGCTTACCAGCGCCGACAAAAATTATTACCTTGGAATAGCGTATGGCCTGCGGGCTTTTTATTACTTTCAAATGGTAAGAAGCTGGGGCGATGTGGTAATTCAAACCGACCCTGTTACAAACATTGATGTATCTTCTCTGGCTAAAGCAGCCTCTCCGGCAAGTGATGTAATGCTGCTTATAAAAGAGGATATAGATAGTTCTGAAACAAATTTTGGAACAGATTATTCTTTCATGAACACTAAATCGTTCTGGAGCAAGCCCGCAACGCTTATGCTAAAAGCGGAAGTGTATTTATGGACTGCCCACAGAGACGGGGGAACTGCAGATGCTGCCATAGCCGAAAATGCATTAACTGATATACAGGCTAATGTAAGTGCTCTATCGCTTTTATCAGATTATGAAGACATCTTTTCTACCACCAATCGCGGGAATGATGAAGTAATTTTTGCTTCACGATATTTACTGAATGAAGCAACACAATCATTCATATCCACCTATTTTGTTCCGCAAACCGGCCTTATAGCCAATTATTACGATTCAGTGGAAAACAGGCAGTTTAATACATCAACAGACAATTGGGGCGGCCTGCTGCGGGCGCCGGTTTTAATTTCAACTTTCAGGAAATTTGATGATGCAGACACCCGTAAATGGGTGTCTATACAAGCTGCCTATACTTTAAGCGGAACTGAATATACCATCGCAGGTTGTTTTGCAGGTAAATACTCAGGCGAACAAAGTTCAAGTGTGCGTTATTATACAAACGATTTTATTATTTACCGGTATGCTGATTTGCTCTTACTGCTGGCTGAAGCCAAAGTAATGCTTGGTGAAAGCCCTGCCACAGAAATAAACCAGGTAAGGGCAAGGGCTTTTGGCAGCGCGTACGATGCATCTGTAAATGGTTATCCTAACCAGGCAATAGACAGCGACCCTTATGAAGCAATTTTGCAGGAGCGTTTATATGAATTTATTCTTGAAGGCAAACGCTGGTATGATTTGAGAAGAATGGGAGACGATTACGTATTTGAGCATACCTCCGTGTTATCATCAGAATCCTATAAATTGTTGTGGCCTATTGACAGGTCTTCTTTAACCAACAATAGTGCCCTCGTACAAACAACCGGTTATGCCAGTTTTTAAAGTTAAAAACATATATTAGTTATATACATGGAAATACAACATTTAGGCGGCCTTATTGCTGCTCCCTTTACACCAATGCATAAGGATGGGTCTTTAAACTTATCAGTCATACCTTATTACTACAGGTTATTAAAAACAAATCAGAACACCGGCGCTTTTATCTGTGGTTCAACAGGAGAGGGAGTTTCTTTAACGCTTGCTGAAAAGAAAGAGATGATAAGCGCATGGACAGATTGTACAAAACACGATAATGACTTCAAGGTAATGGCATTAATTGGCGGCACCTGCCTCAGCGACTGTATTGACCTCGCAAAATTTTCAAAGCAGGCAGGCATTTATGCGATTTCATTTACAGCGCCGTTTTATTTTAAGCCATCAACCGTGCAGGTACTGGCTGAATGTTGCAAAACCATTGCTGATGAAGTGCCGGGCATGCCTTTTTATTATTATCATATCCCGGTGCTGAATGGCGTTGGCTTTCCTATGATTGACCTGCTGCAGGCCATTGATGGTGACATACCAAATTTTGCCGGCATTAAATACACGCATGAAGACTTTATGGATTTCCTTTCCTGCCTGCATTTTAAAAACGGCAAATACGATATGCTTTGGGGCAGGGATGAGAACATGCTGGCAGCGCTGGCAACAGGCGCAACAGGCGCTGTGGGCAGCACCTTCAATTATGCAGCGCCATTGTACCACAGTTTAATTGAGGCTTTTAATAAGAATGATTTAAAAACAGCACAGTCATTGCAACAGCAATCCATTGATATGATACGGTTACTTGGCAAATATGGCGGCATTGCAACGGGCAAAGCTTATATGAAATTGATTGGCCTTGATTGCGGCGGATTCAGGTTGCCTGTCAAGAACATGAGCAGGCAGTCTTTCGAATTGTTTAAGAAAGATGTGGAACAATTAAACTTTACAAGCTTTTGTTCACGCATGCCTGCGGCAGCAACAGCACAATAAAGAATGCATTATTTTATCAATAACATTTTACCTGCACTCTGCATGAGTTTGATTTTTTGCGCATGTACGCATGCTGATATAACTGCAATGGAATGGAAGCTGGCGGGTGAATTGCCGCAGGCGGGCAAAGGCCTTGCAGGCCCTGCAACAGGTGTGAGCAATAACAGGCTTATTGTTGCAGGCGGTTCCAACTTTCCTGATGGCATGCCCTGGCTTGGTGGTAAGAAAAAATATTACAGCGAAGGATACATTTATAACAAAGCGAATGAAGATTCACTTGTTTATAATAAATCATTCAGCCTGCCCTTCAATCTTGCGTATGCCGCATCCTGCAGCACACCGAAGGGCATTGTGGTTGCAGGCGGCGAAAACGAAACAGGCATCAGCAATAAAGTATTATTGATTGAGATAAATAAAGCAGATAGTGTAATTACAACGTATTTACCTGAGCTTCCTTTTGCTGTTACCAATGCTGCTATCATATATTATAACAATAAAGTGTACCTGGCAGGCGGTGAATTATCAAATGCAGTATCTGATAAACTTTTAATGCTTGACTTAAATGATACCACAAAAGGATGGCAAAGCCTGCCGCATTTAATGCATCCTGTTTCATACGCGGTGATGGTTACGCAATTCAATGGTATTGATACAAGTATTTATCTTATCGGCGGCAGGAAGAAGAATGATAATGGCATCAGCGATTTATATGCTTATACTTTTGAATTCAATTTGAATAAAAATAAATGGTCACAAAAACAATCATTGCCATATACACTTTCTGCAGGAACAGGTGTTGCAGCAGGCCATCACAACATTATATTGTTTGGCGGCGACAAAGGGATAATCTTTCATAAAACAGAAGAAATTATAGCGGAGATTAATACAATAACGGACGGAACAAAAAAGCAACAGTTAATTGAAGAAAAAAAGCAGTTGCAATCTTCCCATCCCGGCTTTAGTAAGGCGGTGCTTGCATACAATACAATTGAAGATAAATGGACAGCAATTGATTCTATTCCGTTTACTGCGCCTGTAACAACAACAGCCGTAAAGTGGAATGATATGATATTTATTCCCGGCGGCGAAATAAAAGCAGGCGTAAGAACGCCGCAGATTTTATCGGCGAAAATGAATGTAAAATAAAATATGGAGTGATGGTTGTGCATGATAACAAATAAAAAAATAGCGCATGTTACAGCTCCCCCTTCAGGGGGTAAGGGGGCTGCGTGGATTGTCGTTGCGCTGCTGTGGGTAGTGGCTTTATTAAACTATATGGACAGGCAAATGCTCAGCACCATGAGGCCTTCCATGCAGGTGGATATTACCGAACTGCAATCCGCAACCAACTTCGGCCGCCTCATGGCCGTCTTTCTCTGGATATACGGCTTTATGAGCCCGGTATCCGGAATGATAGCTGATAAGCTCAACCGCAAATGGCTGATTGTGGCCAGCCTTTTTGTATGGAGCGGTGTAACATACATGATGGGGTATGCAACAGCTTTCAGCCAGCTATACTGGCTGCGTGCCATTATGGGCATCAGCGAAGCTTTGTATATTCCTGCAGGTTTATCGTTGATAGCCGATTATCATACCGATAAAACCCGTTCGCTTGCCATCGGCATGCACATGACGGGCTTGTATATGGGGCAGGCGCTGGGTGGTTTTGGCGCCACCATCGCCGCTAAGTTTTCGTGGCATCAAACCTTTCACTGGTTTGGCTTAACCGGCGTTATATATGCGCTTGTGCTCATCATTTTTTTAAAAGAAACCAGAACACAATTCAAAGCGGTGAATGCTTCTCAAAACAAAGCATCATTGCTAAAAGGTTTTGGTGTTTTATTCACCAATACCTCGTTCTGGATTATACTTTTTTATTTTGCTGTTCCATCGCTGCCGGGCTGGGGTGTCAAGAACTGGCTGCCTACTTTATTTGCCAGTAATTTAAAGATTGATATGCCGGCGGCAGGCCCGCTTTCAACCATTACCATTGCCGCATCTTCTTTTTTGGGCGTAATCTTTGGCGGCATCTTATCAGACAAATGGGTGCAAAAAAATATACGCGGCAGGATTTATACCAGCGCCACCGGGTTGGCATTAACCATTCCCGCATTGTTGCTGATTGGCTTTGGAGAATCACTCTTTAATGTTATTGGCGCAGCATTTTGTTTTGGCTTTGGATATGGCATGTTTGATGCGAACAATATGCCGATACTCTGCCAGTTTGTGTCACCGCAATACAGAGCCACCGCTTATGGATTAATGAACATGGCCGGTGTGTTTGCAGGCGCATTCATCACAGATATTTTAGGCAAATCAACTGATGCAGGTAACCTGGGTGAAAGCTTTGCGATGCTGAGCGGTATTGTATTGGTGGCGTTGCTTATTCAGTTATATTTTTTGCGGCCAAAAGCGGCAGTAAATGATGATGATGTTTAAAGCTTGAATAAACATTGAAGTATAAAAGTTGTTTGAATTTATTCTTTGGTTACCGGCAAATGAACTTCGATTGAGCTTCGTTGGTCATCTATCCCGATTTTAATCGTGGCCTCCCTTGTACTGTTGTTTTTCATGGCAGCAATATGATGCATCTTTCAGATTATTGTTTATGGCCAAAGAAAAAATAGCAACCGTGTAACGTGGTCAAACGCTTCAAAGCGTCAGACCGGTAATCAAAAGATGAATAATGAGCGGCACGAGGTGTCAGACACCTATCCACACAATTCTAAATTAATTATATAATGAGATATTTATTGATCAGCCTGCTTTTCTTTTGTTCATGCATACAAAGTTTTGCGCAGCAAAAAATTCCTGTTTTTGTTTCAGGAACAGAAGGGCATAAAAGCTATCGTATTCCTGCAATCATTGGTTTGCCCGATGGAAAACTGCTGGCCTTTTGCGAAGGCAGGGTAAACGGCGCCGGCGATTTTGGCGACATCAATATTGTAATGAAGCATAGTACCGATGGCGGCAAAACATGGTCGTCTTTACAAACCATTGCAGATGCTGATTCATTGCAGGCAGGCAACCCTGCACCGGTTGTTGACCTTACTGATCCCTGCTATCCAAACGGCCGCATTTTTTTATTTTATAATACTGGTAACAATCATGAAGGCGAAGTAAGAAAAGGAAACGGTTTGCGTGAAGTATGGTATAAAACATCAACCGATAACGGTGATACATGGAGTGATGCCGTGAACATTACAGCACAGGTGCATCGCCCCAGACAACCGCAAATAAATACAGCCTACAATTTTACGGAAGACTGGAGAAGCTATGCCAATACACCCGGCCATGCCATGCAATTTCAAAGCGGAAAATTTAAAGGAAGGATTTTTGTCGCCGCCAATCATTCTGCAGGTGGGCCGCAACCACATTTTACAGATTATGAAGCGCATGGTTTTTATACCGACGATCATGGCAAAACTTTTCATCTAAGCGCAACGGTCAATTACCCCGGAAGCAATGAATCTATGGCGGCGGAGTTGAGCAATAATAAATTAATGATGAACAGCCGCAACCAAAGCGGAAATGTGAAAGCAAGAATTGTTTCCATCAGCAGCGATGGCTGCGCAACCTGGGATACAACATACATTGATGAGACACTTGTTGACCCTGTAAACCAGGGAAGCATTTTAAATATTGGTACAAAGAAGGGAAAGCACATTATTGCTTTTTGTAATGCAGCAGATACACAACGTAGGGATAATCTTACGCTGCGCATCAGTTATAATGATGGAAAAACATGGAGTAAAGCCATTGTGGTAGATAAAAGCCCTGGTGGAAATGAAAAAGATTTTACCGCTTACTCCGATTTGGTGAAGCTAAACAAGCGTGCAATTGGCGTGTTATACGAAAGGAATGGCTATAAAGAAATTGTTTTTACAGCAGTGAAGTGGAAGTAAAAATTATACAACATGAATTATACAAAGCAAGTTTACCAATGCGCATGAACGTAATTACAAAAAAATCTTTATCCTCGCTGCTGTTTTGTATTATATCTGTTTTTTCATTGGCACAAACGTCAATAAAAGTGCCCTGTATTGGCAATTCGGTAACCTATGGTTATGGCCATAAAAACCCGCAGCTTACATCATATCCCGCACAGCTTCAAAAATTATTGGGTGAAAAATATTCGGTAAAGAATTTTGGCCACAGCGGCGCTACGCTTTTACGTAAAGGGCATAACCCATATTATAAAACCAAAGAATTTGAAGACGCGTTATCGTTTCATCCTGATGTTGCCATTATTCATCTTGGATTGAATGATACCGATCCGCGCAACTGGCCCAACTATCGCGATGAGTTTATGCCGGATTATGCCTGGCTCATTGATACTATCCGCAAAGCGAACCCTTCAGTAAAAATTTTTATCTGTAAACTCACGCCCATCTTCAGCGATCATCCGCGGTTTAAATCAGGAACAAGGGATTGGTCCTGGCAAATACAGGAACTGATTCCACAGATTGCCAAAGCGAATAATACCGGCCTGATAGACCTTCACATACCATTATACAACCGCCCCGATTTATTTCCCGATGCATTGCATCCCAACGAAGAAGGCGCAGCTATTTTGGCAAAGACTGTTTATGAAAAAATAACGGGGGATTTTGGCGGGTTGCAACTGGCTTCTGTGTTTTCATCACATATAGTTTTGCAAAGAAATAAACCCATAAAATTTTATGGCATTGCCAATGCCGGCGAAAAGATCAACATCAGCTTTAATAAAAATCAGCAGACGATTGTTGCAGATGATAATGGAAAATGGAATGTTAAATTTCCTGCCATGCAAGCAGGCGGGCCTTTTTCTGCAAGTTTTGCAACTACTGATAAAAAAATTTTAGTTGATGATATTTTAGTTGGTGAAGTGTGGTTGTGTTCCGGCCAGAGCAATATGTATTTTCCTTTGAGCAGCGCCATAAACGGTGCAGGTGAAATGCAGGCTGCTGAAAAAAACAATACGCTTCATTTATTGAAGATGCAGCCCATTGCAGAAACAGATAATGATGCATGGGATTCATCCATTCTGCAAAAAGTAAATGCGCTTGAATATTTTTCCGGCGCCTGGCAGCAATGCGATTCTGATCATGCAAAAAACTTTTCCGCAGTTGCATATTATTTCGGAAAAAAATTACAGCAGCAACTGCATGTGCCTGTTGGTTTAATTGAAGTGGCGGTTGGCGGCTCTACCACAGAATCATGGATTGACCGTTATACTATGGAATATCACCCGGTGTTGGTAAATGAATTGAGCAACTGGCGTAAATCAGATTTTTTTCAGCCCTGGGTTAGGGAAAGGGCAGATACCAATTTAAACAAGGCAACGAATATCAAACAGCGGCATCCTTATGAACCCTGTTATAATTACGAAGCAGGAATAAAACAGTTTGTTGATTTTCCCATTGCGGGTATAACCTGGTACCAGGGCGAAAGCAATGCGCACAATATTGAACTGCATACAACTGTTTTTCCAGAACTGGTAAAGAGCTGGCGAAAACAATGGGGCTATGATTTCCCTTTTTATTATGTGCAATTGTCTTCGCTTAACCGCCCTTCGTGGGCCTCATTTCGTTACAGCCAGTTGCAATTATTGAAAATGATCCCTAATTCAGGCATGGCCGTTAGCAGCGATGTAGGCGATTCAACCAATGTGCATCCGCACAATAAAAAACCGGTGGGGGAAAGGCTGGCAGCGCTGGCGCTTCATTTCACTTATCAGCAAAAAAATGTTGTTCCTTACGGGCCCATGCCGTTGAAAACTGTTCAGCAAAATAATCAAATCATAATTTTTTTTCAATATGCAGATGGCCTTAAAACCAGTGACAGCGGGGCTTTGCGTGGTTTTAAATTAATGAATGAAAAGGGAATACTGGTGGAGGCAAATGCATTTATTCAAAATAATAAAGTGATTATTCCAATTGATAAAAATGATGCAATAACTGAAGTATTGTATGGATGGGAGCCTTATACGGATGCTAATTTGGTGAACGGTGCAAACCTTCCTGCATCTACATTCAGGTTGAAGATAGAATGATGAATTTGATTGAATATGTAGCGTGCGGTCAGACGCTTTCTGCAACGTCTATGAATTGCTTAATACTTTCCAAAATGTCAGACCGGTTTTTAAATTAATCGCAGAACAATATGATAAGCGTTTGGGTTTATCAGTAAAATATTTTTATGGCTTATTCAACACAACATTTAACTGAACTGAAAAATTTTTATACCAATCAATTATTGAACGATACGATCCCGTTTTGGTTTCCGCGTTCTTATGATATGGAACATGGCGGCTATTTATTAATGCGGGATGCCGATGGCACTTTGATTGATGATGATAAAGCCGTATGGATACAGGGTCGCGCCACGTGGCTGTTATCAACTTTGTATAATACCATTGAAAAAAAACAGGAATGGCTGGAAGGCGCAAAGCTGGGTTATGATTTTTTAAATAAATATTGTTTTGACAGTGATGGGCAAATGTTTTTTCATGTAACAAGGGATGGCAAACCTATTCGTAAAAGAAGGTACTTTTTCTCTGAAACTTTTTATGTGATTGCTGCTGCAGCTTATGCCAGGGCAAGCGGCGATGAAGAAGCGACGAACAATGCACGAAAAGTTTTTGGTGAATGCATTGCCTACGCAACAGGCGAGAAAAACTTAACGCCAAAATTTACTGAAACACGCAAAGCCAAGGGTATTGGCGTGCCGATGATAATGATAAATACGGCACAGCAATTACGGGAAACGATTGGCGATGAACGTTGTGATGCATACATTGAAAAATGGATAAAAGAGATTGAAGCTTATTTTGTAAAAGATGATATACGCTGTGTAATGGAGCAGGTGGCGCCCGATGGCAGCATCATTGATCACATTGATGGAAGAACGTTAAACCCCGGCCATGCCATTGAAGGCGCCTGGTTTATTCTGCATGAAGCGATGTATAGAAATAATGATGCGCATTTAATTGAACTGGGCTGCAAAATGCTTGATTATATGTGGGAACGTGGCTGGGATAATGAACATGGAGGCATCTTATATTTTCGCGATGTTTATAACAAACCTGTACAGGAATACTGGCAGGATATGAAATTCTGGTGGCCGCAAAATGAAACTATTATTGCAACATTACTTGCTTACTTAATTACAGGCAATGAAAAATACGCAACCTGGCATAAGATGATACATGACTATGCTTACAACCATTTTCATGATAAAAATAACGGTGAATGGTACGGTTACCTGCACCGTGATGGAACGATAGCGCAAACAGCAAAGGGCAATTTATTCAAAGGGCCTTTTCATCTGCCAAGGCAGGAATGGTATTGCATGCAAATACTTCAAAAATTTATATAGCTGATGATAAGGCTGCCGTTTGTAATGTTTGCCCGTCAAACAATAAACATTATTCCGCGATGAATTAAAGTATAATAACTTTTACAACGGAAACTAAATTCCTGATTGTATTAATTATGCAAGCCAAATCTTTCTGTCTCACTCAAAGCTTCTCTTTAAAAATTACACAATCGTTTGCAAATATGTAAAAATAGTATAACAGCTACCTTCAACTGGCTAAACAGCGTAAATCAATAGCAGCTATTGATTGTTATAAGGCTGTTTTATTGTTTATCTAACCATATCCTCCAGATGAAATATATAATGCTTATACTTTTTATTGCTGCCGGTTTAAACAGCATAGCGCAGGATGTTAGTCTTGCATTGCAAAAAGCGCCAAAAATAAGCGAAGCTGAACGTACTGTAATGTGGAACAAAATGCCGGCGAATACCGTGGTAAGCTTTGCCCAAAGCGCCATACGTTTTCCGCAACAGCTTCCGCCAGATATCATACAAAAGAATGCATGGAATGTAAAGGCATGGAAGAATGAAAAAGTGCATGTGCAAATAGTCGTGTCTTCAAAAAATAATATCAATAATATAACAGTTGATGCAGGTGATTTGAAGGATGACAAAGGCAATGCCATCAACAGTAAAAATATCTCTACCGGTTTTGTACAATATGTTATAACGGATGAGTTTCGCAATGGCTGCGGTTATCGCAATCCAAAAGATTTTGATTCTTCAGAAGTAGCAGATATTATTAACACAGATATACATTCATCAAGCATCAGTAAAAACACAACGCAAGCTATTTGGTTAAGCATTCATATTCCTGCAAACACACCGGCCGGAATGTATAAAGGAAATATTGTTGTTACAGCAGGTAAGCAATATGTGTTGCAGGCAGCGTTAACGGTTATTGATAAAATATTGCCTGATCCGAAGGACTGGACTTTTCAACTGGATTTCTGGCAACATCCTGCAGCAATTGCAAGAGTGCACAATGTGCCGCTTTGGGGCGATAAACACTTTAACCTGATGCGGAAATATTATACCATGCTTGCCAATGCCGGCCAAAAAATAATTACTGCAGGCATTGTGGATGAACCCTGGGGTCACCAGACGTATGATGATTACCCCGGCCTTATAAAATGGACAAGGAAAAGTGATGGTTCATGGGCCTATGATTACAGCTTGTTTGACAGGTACATTTCTTTTGTAATGAGCTGCGGCATTACCCAAAGAATTAATTGCTACAGCATGGTGCCATGGAAGATCGCTTTCAAATATTATGATGAATTATTGCAGCATGATACCGTGTTTACGGGCGCTATCGGCACACCGGAATACAACGCATTCTGGGGCGCAATGCTGAAAGATTTTACGGCGCATTTAAAAGAAAAAGGCTGGTTTGATATTACGGCTATCGCCATGGATGAGCGGCCTATGGAAGCAATGAAATCTGTAATTGCATTGCTGAAAACCATAGACCCGGGTTGGAAAATTTCATTGGCCGGCGATTACCATCCCGAAATTGAAAATGATATTGATGATTATTGTGTGGCATCGCGATGGGTGTTTCCCGACAGTGTTTTACAGGCGCGTAAACAACAGGGCAAAGCCAGCACCTGGTACACCTGCTGTACAGAAAAATATCCTAACCTTTTTACATTTTCCCCACCCGACGAAGCGGTATGGATTGGCTGGTACACGGCTGCAACCGGTATGGATGGCTACCTGCGCTGGGCATACAACAGCTGGCCTGAAGCACCTTTAAAAGACAGCCGTTTTACAGCATGGCCTGCAGGCGATACTTACCAGGTTTACCCGGGCCCTTTATCGTCTGTACGTTTTGAAAAAACGATTGAAGGCATCCAGGATTTTGAAAAGATAAACATATTGCGTACCGCTTATAAAAACAATGGTGAAACTGTAAAACTTAATGCGCTTGAGGCGGCATTAAAAACTTTCACCATCGAAAAATTATCATCAACACCTGCACAGCAAATGATTGAACAGGCAAAAAATGTTTTGAATGAATGAGGTTATAATCACCTTGATTAATAATTGACGCGGTTTAAAAGTGTTGTTTCAGTTTACTGAAACTGTTTAAGTACCGGCAATATGATTACTGAAATTGAAATAGGCCAATGAGAACAATATTCTTTTTAATATTCACTGTTTTATCAGCAACTATTTATGCACAACAGCAAAACAGCCGGTTGCAATTACTGGGCACCCGCAGTTGGATACGTTTGGGCTGGGATGATGTTCCGGGCGTTGAAGCATATAACATTTATTGGTCTGCAAATGACGAAAGACCGCAGCAGCCTGATACGGTTATCAAAGCTGGCATTGGCAAATTTTACATACAAAATCTAACACCGGAAACATCCTATAAAGTGTGGCTGGAACCGGTTGCCGCCGGTGTTGTAAAAAATATTTTAACGGCCACAGTACGCACTCAAAAAAACTGGGTAGCAGATAGCCTTGAGCTGCAGGAACTGCAAACAAATCCCAGCTCCGCTGCAGTTCCCGAAGGCATGCAATTATTTTGGCAGGATGAGTTTAATGATGCATTGCTGAATCGCAATAAGTGGACAACCAATTATTTTTCTACGTTCAATTACATGGATGAAGCATCGAGAAATGAAATGCTTGAAGATAAATTGCCGCAGCCGGCTTACATATTAAACGGAAAAACAATTAACCTGTTTGTTAATGATTCATTGCCATACAGGTTATATAATGTAAAAGGCAACCAGAAAATATCTTCCATTCAAACCTATGACTGGCGTACCAATGAGAATTT
Source organism: Parafilimonas sp. (assembly GCF_047606085.1). Taxonomy (GTDB): domain Bacteria; phylum Bacteroidota; class Bacteroidia; order Chitinophagales; family Chitinophagaceae; genus Parafilimonas. The sequence goes on along the minus strand of NZ_JASGEX010000234.1, from coordinate 64,409 downwards.
GCTGAACAACAGCCGTGGCGGTTATTTTGAAGTAAAAGTAAAAAGAAGTAAAACCGGCAGTCCTAAAGGATTAAACACAGCATTTTGGTTCGATTCTCCCGGTCCTGATTTAAAATACTATTTGCAGCAAGGCTCAACAGTGAATGGCGTTGCAGGCATTCGCCCACCCGGCCAGGTTTTTGAAATTGATGTATTTGAGTTATTGAACGCACAATTCGTGTTGCATGGCCAGGTTGATAAAGATGGAAAGTTCGTACATAACCTGGCTACACACATAACAGAAGGCGTTCAGCACGAAAACAATTGGGTAACACATGGCATCTTATGGACACCCACCGCTATTAAACATTACATCAACGGCAAATTGATGGGTGAATATACCGACAGGCACAAAATATATTCCCCCGATCATTTTATGAGCGTATTCCTGGGGAGTTATGGATCTGACGGCGGCGTAAATATGGAGGTGGATTATATCCGTTATTATCAATGGCCGTTAAATGGTGGCAACGAACTGCCCAACCCTGGTTTTGAAGATGGCGATAGCCTTTTGCCATGGGAAGGTGATGGAACAAGGGTTCAGCATGCTGGTAATAACAATACTGCCGGCGTGTTATTAAAGCCCGGTCAAAAAATAGAACAATACGTTTACCTGAATAATGACACGGATTATAAATTGTCTTATTGGCATTACGGAAATGGCCGGCTTAATGTAAGCATAGATAATGTAGAAGCTGTTACGGGCACACTCACTTCACTCAACAAACAAGCGCCTGCCTGCAAAAACAATTTTACAGAAGACAGCATTAATTTTCATTCCGGTAAAGCCTTTGGAAATAATATGAAAACTATTCGCATTCATATTTCCAATGAAGGCTATTCAGACGTTATTCTTGATGATATCACCATTAAAAAGCCTTGATAAATTAATCATATGAATTAAAATTATTCTTATGCAACAAACACGTTTAAAACTTATACTCATCTCCGCATTCATATTTATTACAGCCAGCTCAGGCAGGAATATCCCGGTTTATAATGCAGGCAGTAATAACGTTAAAGTAATAACGTATAATGTGCATCATTGCAACCCGCCGGAGAAAGCAGGTGTTATTGATGTGAATGCCATTGCAGCAGTTATAAAAAAACAAAACGCAGATATTGCTGCTGTGCAGGAAATAGATGTAAATACAGTGCGTTCAGGAAAAATTAATGAAGCGGAACAACTGGCAACCAAAGCCGGTTACAAATCTTCCTTTTTTGCAAAAGCGATGGATTATGATGGCGGCCAGTACGGTATTCTTATCTTATCAAAGTATCCTTTAACCGAAACGAAAGCTTATGCTTTACCAATGGATTCGTCCAACGGAGGCGAGCAGCGCATGCTGGCAACAGGAACCGTTACACTTCCCGGTGGAAAAACCTTTCGCTTTGGCTGTACTCATTTGGAAGCTTATCATAAAACCAGCAGGGATTTACAGATTAAAGAAATCTGCCGTATTGCAGATGAAACATCGCTGCCATTTATTGTAGCGGGAGATTTTAATGCAAATGAAGGCAGCGATGTGATTAATACGCTTGATGAACATTTTATGCGCACCTGCAGTAATTGCCCGCCAACATTTTGGGAAGATGGTGAAACCGGCGCTATTGATTTTATTGCATCCAAGCCCAAAAATGCAATCACTGTTTTATCGCATAATGTAATACAGAATAAGGAAGCATCAGACCACATGCCCGTTGTAGCCGAACTGCAGTTAAAATAATCATTCAAAAAATATCATCCTTTTTCATGAACAGCAAAACAGCCGGTTTTTTATTAATGCTTACAATGCTTGCGTCATGCGCAGGCACAAAGCATGCGCATAAAAGAAAACTTACCTGGGAAGAAAATTTTAACCAGTTACATTCTTTTGATACAACCCGGTGGTCTAAAATACCACGTGGCCCATCAGACTGGAACCGGCACATGAGTGATTTTGACAGTTGTTATGCCATGCGTGATGGCAAGCTGATATTACGCGGTATAAATAATACAACGGTATCGAACGATACATCCAGATATCTTACCGGTGGCATTTACACAAAAGATAAAGTAAGCTTTGGTTTGGGAAGGCTCGAAATAAGGGCGAAGCTGAATGGTGCAACCGGCGCCTGGCCTGCATTCTGGCTATTGGGGCAGGGTGAAAAATATCCCGGTGGCGGAGAGATAGATATTATGGAGCATCTTAATTATGACAGCATTGCTTATCAAACCGTTCATTCTTATTATACTATTGACTTAAATATAAAACACGATCCTGAGCATGGCGGCACAGCGCCGATTAAACTAAATGAATTTAATACATACGCTGTGGAGAAATACCGCGACAGTGTTGTGTTTTACGTAAATGATAAAAGAACATTTGCTTATCCGCGTATTAAAACAGATAAGAAAGATCAGTTTCCTTATGCCAGTGCCAACCATTATTTATTGCTGGATATGCAGTTGGGCGGTAGCTGGGTTGGAAAAATTAATCCCGCAGACCTGCCTGTTGAAATGGAAATTGACCGGGTGCGGTTCTATACTTTTTAAATAGGATGAATAGTGATGATAAGTACATACAAAAACAGAATGTTTTCACATACCAAAAACATTAAGCAATATATGCTGCCACGCAAAAACAACGAACCAGCGCCTCGTTATACCCCGAATATTCCTGCCCGACTGATCCGGTCAGGCGGGGATTATTGTAAATTGAATATTGAGCATCCAGCGCTCTAAACTTTACAAATTCCCCACCAGCGCCTTAAACAGCGCCGTCATTTTCGGCTCGGCCTCACTGGCAGCAGCCAGCACTTCTTCATGGGTAATAATATTATCTTCTTCGCGAATGCCCATATCGGTAATAATGCTCATGGCAAATACCTTCATGCCCACGTGTACGGCAGCAATCGCTTCCTGCACGGTGCTCATGCCCACCGCATCGCCGCCCACCGTTTTAATAAGCTTATATTCCGAACGGGTTTCAAAGGTGGGGCCGGTAACCCCGCAATACACACCTTCCTTCACTTCATGCCCCAGGTCTTTTGCAATGGCTTTTGCTTTTTCAATAAGCGCTTTGCTGTACGGCTCGCTCATGTCAGGAAACCGGGTGCCCAGCGCCTCTTCATTTTTACCGATGAGCGGATTTATGGTAAAAAAGCTGATATGGTCGTTAATGATCATCATGTCCCCTACTTTAAACGAAGGGTTCACGCCGCCTGCCGCGTTAGACAAAAGGAGGGTTTCTACGCCCAGCATCTTCATTACCCGGATAGGGTAAACCACCTGCTGCAAGGCATAACCTTCATAAAAATGAAAACGGCCGGCCATAACCACAACCAGCTTATTGTTTATACTGCCAAAAACCAGCTTGCCTTTATGGCCGGCAACGGTGCTTACGGGGAAATGCGGCAGATCGCTGTAATCAATCTCATACTCCACCTGCATGCCGCTGGTAAAATTGCCAAGCCCGCTGCCCAATACCACGCCAACCAATGGCTGCTTTGCATATTTTAACCTGATAAAAGCAACAGTTTCGCTTAATTGCTGTATTAAATTATTTTCCATGATGTATAAAGAAGGCGCCAAAGATAAAGGCAGTTTATTGCAATCTGCGTTTATTTGCATAACCTGCAGATAAAGGCATGCAGGAAGCCAGGATAATGATTTGCCCTGGTGTTCCAGGCTTTTAAGCCTGGGTTAATTTCTTTATCCCGGGCTAACGTTAAAAAAACAAGCGCCAAATACAGTTAAACGAATGGCTATAATTCCTCCATATTTAAAACCGGGCGATACCATTGGCATGATCTGTCCATCGGGCTGCATGCCGCCTGAAAAAATTCAGCGCTGTATGAATATGCTGCAGCAATGGGGTTTTACCGTTAAACAGGGAAAAACATTAGGCACGCAATGCAGTTATTTTTCCGGCACAGATGAAGACAGATTAAATGACCTGCAAACCATGCTGGATGATGAAGCGGTAAAAGCCATCTTTTGCGCAAGGGGCGGCTATGGCTTAAGCCGGATAATTGACAACATCAACTTTGAAAAATTTGTGCAACATCCTAAATGGATCATCGGCTACAGCGATATAACCCTGTTGCTTTCCCATGTGCATTCAAACTATAACATTGCTTCCCTGCATGCGCCCATGGCATCTGCATTTAATGACATGGAAGAAGGTGAAGGTTACATTCAGTCCATATTCAACAGCATTACGGGCCAACCACAATTTTATACCATTTCAGCACATGCTTTAAACAGGAATGGGCTTGCACAGGGTGAACTATCTGGCGGCAACCTGGCCTTGCTGGCACATATTGTTGGTTCAGCGTCGGATATTGATACAAAAAATAAAATACTGTTTATAGAAGACATTGGCGAATACTTATATAATGTTGACAGGATGCTGCTGCAACTGAAACGCGCCGGCAAATTAGATGGGCTTGCTGGTTTTATAGTTGGAAGGTTTGCCGATATGAAAGACACCGCCATTCCTTTTGGGCAGGAATTATATGAACTGATATTTGATAAAGTGAAAGAATATACTTATCCGGTTTGCTTCGGTTTTCCCGTTGGCCATGTGAAGGAAAACTATGCACTGAAGGTTGGGACAAACTTTCGGTTTAATGTGAACGGAGATGCTGTAACGCTTGCAGAGCAGGCAGGGTAGAAAGCTATTTATTATAGGTTAGTTTTCCCAGGCTGCGCAATGCATAATAAATCGTGCTTAAATGCATGCTTTGCATGATCTTATTATCATCAATCAACTGCATCAGCTCATCAAAACTTATTTCATACACATCAATCTCTTCATTTGCATCGAGCGACTGGCCTTTTGTTTTTCTGCCGCCCGTTGCCAAAAACATGTGCATAAGGTTGGTGTTGGTAGAAGGATTGGCCGAAATTTTTCCCAGCGGTTTTATTTCATCAAATTCATATCCTGTTTCCTCAAGCAATTCCCGCCGGATGCCATCTTCATACGATGCATCGTCAGCATCTACGCAACCGCCGGGCAATTCAATGCATACTTCACCCAAAGCCTGGCGGTATTGCTTGGTTATTAATATTTTCCCTTCCTCCGTTAAAGCAAAAGCCGTGGCCCATTCCGGAAATTCAAATACATAATAATCATCAATGATTTTGCCGTCATTCCGCTCGCAAACATCTTTCCTCACGGTAAACCAGGTGGCATGCGATAAATATTCAGACGATAAGGTTTTCCATTTTAAATGTCCATCGTTTTCCAAAATATTGCTCATGTTTTATTATTTGTTTTTGTAAAAATAACTATCGCTGTTTGTTTTATGATACCGGCAAATATCGTTGTGGCAACGTTCCTTGCGTCACAACACTTCATCTGAAGTTTTTCATGGCAGCATACTCCAACTCAACAACAAATTCAATAATCAACTTTAAAATAAATGAAACCCGTGAACTTGTGAACAAGTAAACTCCCAATCTTTACCAGTCCATTCTTTCCCGCAGGCTTTTAATATGCGCCACATGGTGTTTGCCATGCCAGGCATACATGCCCAGCAATTCCCAAAGGCTTATCTTCTTTTTATGCTCCGGGTGAAAAACAGTTCGTTCCCAGGCATCATCATGTATGTCTTTTATAGTTGCATATAACCGTTGGTGCAAGGCATGCAATAAGGTTAATGATATATTTACGGGCAGCGTTTTTGTATCATTCAATTGTGCCCAGGCATCCTGGTTATATGGTTTTATGGTGGGGTCATTTTCTGTAAGCCCCAGCCTGAAACGCATGTAGGCGTTTATATGGCTGTCGGCAATATGGTGCACCAGTTGATGGACCGTCCAGCCGCCTTCGCGATAAGGTGTTTGCAGTTGCGCCTCATCTAAATTTTGAATAGTCATCTCCAGTTCCGATGGCAGGAATTTAATATCCAGCAGCCATTCTTCCTTTTGCTTTTGCGAAAAAGGTTGTGGCAAAAACTGGCCTTTGGGAAAGCGTAAATCTATGCTCATAAAATTGAAATTGCTGGTAAACGGCGTAAATATCTTTAAAACCCCGTTATATTTACAGGGGTTAAAAAACCTTGGCGGTTAACTTTTCTTATTTGGCTATGGATGCCTATATTTGCAGCCCCAAAAGGGGAACAGGCCTCGTAGCTCAATTGAATAGAGCATTTGACTACGGATCAAAAGGTTTCAGGTTTGAATCCTGACGAGGTCACACTTAGCCAGTACGATATTCATTGTATTGGCTTTTTTATTTTGTGTATCTCCCTGTAAACCACCCTAACACTACACCAATATTCTATTAGCAATCCATTAACATTCTGGGACTGTTTTAGGACTGCAAAAAAATTTCCGCTAAATAGCCTTGAAATCTCATTTTACTCAACTTTTTTGATATATATAATAAAATAAACAATGAAGAACATTGCTGTTAAGGTCTCTTTTCGATTATTGAATAGTAAACTGAATAAAGAGAAAGATATTGTACCCGTTTATATGCGTTTGCGTTTCAACGGTCAATATAAAAATCTTAGTAACGGCATTTGGATTTCCTCCTCTGATTGGATAAAGAAAAAATGCAGAATAAAAGGTACATCTTATAAGGCGGTCACAATGAATAATCAGCTTTCTGATTTGGAAAATCGTGTATATGAAATCATCAGTGATCTTGTCTTAGCCCCTAAAAGACTGGACAAAAATTGTAAAACAATTTAGTCAAACCCGGCCTGTGCCTGTAAGCTGATGTTTATGGATAAGGGGCTTTTTTGTGCTATAAATAACCTTATACCTTTATAACCGTTATAACAACAGCCTGCATGCAGCAGTTATAATGTAACCATCCTTACCTGTTTTAAAATCTTCTATAGTATAACAACAACCCCATAAGGCAAGACCGGCAACCGCAGGTTTTCCCAATTTTTTCGGGACAAGCTGTTCAACAACGCTTTCATTGCCCGTACTTCGTACGCATCGAAAGCTTAGTTATTACCAGCCGTTTTTCTGTCGCTCTATTTTTGCTTTATCAGTTTTCTGTGGTTAAGTCCCCAATTTTGCAGTTCTCTTGCTATCGGAATAAGTGTCTGTCCGTATTTTGTCAAAGCATAAGTTACGGTAATTGGTCGTGTGTTTTGGATTGTCCGTGTTACGATTTTGTTTTCTTCAAGTGTTTTCAACTCTTTGGAAAGCATTTTTGCAGAAATACCTGTAATTGCTTTTTCTATCTTTTTGAAGTGTTGTAGTTCGTCAGTATTTTTACCAATATACAACACTATCAAAAGTTTCCATTTTCCACCCAATAATTCAAGGCTGTCCCGCAATGCTAATAGATTGTTTGTGCATTCTTGACTTGTCGTTTCTTGTTTTTTTGTTGCCATAGTTACTTTGATGTAATTGGTTACCTTCGGTAAACTGATAACAAAAGTAAACTATCTTATACAAAGCTTTGCTGCTCACAGTAAAAAATTAGAAAAATGAGATTTGAGAACAAACAAGTTTTGATTACAGGCGGTAGCACAGGTATGGGATTTGCTACCGCAAAAGCATTCATACATGAAGGTGCAGGTGTGATAATAACAGGAAAAAATCCCGACAATTTAAGAAAGGCAACAGAGGAAATAAATAGCCCGAAACTAAAAGCGGTCGTTTCTGATATTGCCGATTTGTCGGACATAGCAAACTTGGAAAAAGTCGTAGTTCAATCGGGAAGAAAACTTGATGTTGTTTTTCTTAACGCAGGTATTTCAATATTTACGCCAATTGCCGCTACTACTGTTGAAGATTTTGATGCAATGTTCAATGTGAACGTAAGAGGATTGTTTTTTACGTTGCAAAAACTCATTCCTCACTTGGCAGAAAACGCTTCCATTTTGGTTACTTCATCAGGTTCGGCTACCACTTCCAGAGCCGGCACAAGCGTTTATTCCGCAACAAAAGCCGCAGTAAATGTAATTGCCCGCATTGCAGCCAATGAATTGTCAGACAAAAAAATCAGAGTGAATATTATCAGTCCGGGGCTAATTGACACGCCAATTTTAGCAAAGTCAATGCCTGTCGAAGCTGTTCAGGCACTTAAAGCCAATATTTCTACTCAAAATGCCGTCAAAAGAATTGGAAAACCCGAAGATATTGCCAACACGGCTCTTTTCTTAGCCTCCGATGAAGCGTCTTTTATCTCAGGTGTTGAATTGTTAATTGATGGTGGCTTCAGGATATTAAAGTAAATCAATAAAAGTATTTAAAAACAATGAGAGTAGTGTTATATGCAAATGTGTCAGCCAACGGAAAAATATTGTTGTCTGAAAACTTAAATCATCAGGCGCCGCAAGAAATAATCAATTTTTCTGTGCAGGATATTAAACAAGCGAAAAACCTTGTAATGGGAAGAAAGTCGTTTGAAGTTTTTGAAAAGGCTTTTGGTGGTGCAGCCGCAATCAAAGCCGCCTTTCCCGATGTGGAATTTGTTTGGCTTTCTACAACGGCACAAACAAACGATGAACGCAAGGTTGCAAAAACGCCCGAAGAAGCCGTGAAATACTTGTCAGGAAAAGGAATTGATAAAATTATTGTAGGTGGTGGAACAGAAACCTACAATGCGTTTTTGGAAACGGATTTGATAACCGATGTCCTTTTTAATGTTGTCCCGATTATTACAAACGGTGGCGATTTGGGAAACAGCGATAAACTGAATATCAAATTCAAGTTGGCTGGTCAAAAACTTTTGACTGATGATGTTATTCAACTTCGTTACAGCAGAATTGAAAGGAGGAAGTCTCAAAAGTAAATTGAAGGCTTTGAGAATCGCTTAAACGAAAACTTTCTCCATCAGGTATCCGAATAAAAAAGAGGTTGACTCGACTTTTGACAGCCTCTTTACTGGTGCGAATGTTGGTTATAATGGTTCCGGTTGGGGACATGGGCCAAGAACATTTTTATTAAATCAGTTTAGACTTGGACAAAATGCAAACAATTCATGGGAGCTAGGCTTACAGTCTATGCTTCAAAACAACCAGGTTAATTTAACAGGCAGCTTGTTGAATGGACGGCGTCACTATACACGTATGTGATTGTAAGTTTTCCGAAATTTCAGGTCAGGCTATTTTTTAGCTCCAAGGCTTAAGCAGCAGAAAAGGTTCTGTTTAGACTTTGCTCAACGGCATTTGCACATAATAGCTTGACATAAATTGAGCTGTTAATCTGAATTGGCAAAATTTATTTTGAAGAATTTTTTTGCGGTAATAATTTGATAGCATTGAGCATTATTGCCAGACGGTATTATATCTACTTCAGCCACGGAATAGCCTCTTTTTTATAGCTTCCTGCAACGATGCTATGCTATTTTCTATTAGGAATAGAATCAATCTCGCCACGGTAAAAGGCGGTAATTATTAAAGCAAAGCATTTTGGGTTACTGCAATGAAGATACCGGAATGTATATTAACAACCCTGTCTTCCTTTAGCACTCAGGCAGGAGTTTATTTATTCCTTCAATGGCGCACCCGATCAGGCTGGCGCTTTCGCCCAATTCGGATACGGCTATCTGGGTTTGTTCCCTTATTTGAGCCATACAATAAGTATTTATGGATTGCAGTACGGGTAAAGTAATATACTGCCCGGCCCCTGCAATTCTTCCCTCCAGGATAATCAGTTCCGGGTTAAATATTTGTATAAGGGTTGAAATTCCTTTGCCGAGAGCGCTTCCAACCTGTGACAATAATTGTATAGCAAAAAGGTCACCTTTTTTTGCTGCATCAATAATTATTGCAGGGTCTATATTATCCAGGTTCTGATTGCTTAGTTCGTATAAAATGGAGCTTTGGCCTGATTTAATTCCTTCTTTTGCCATTTTAACAAGTGCAATGCCCGATGCAATCGTTTCCAGGCAGCCTTGTTTACCACAATAACACAATTTACCGTTATAATCAAAAGGTATATGCCCTATTTCGCCAGAGAATCCCAATGCGCCTTTTCTTACGTCTCCATCCATTATAATTCCAAGCCCTATGCCCCAATCCATTAAAAGAACCAAAGCGTCTTTTTTCCCTTGCGCCTTGCCATATTTCAGTTCCCCAAGCGCCGCGGCATTTACATCATTTTGAAGAATGACAGGCAAACCAAATAATGCCTCAAAGTATTCAGACAGTGTAATCCTGTTTGCAGGTTCTGTAAGATAGAAGAAAGTTTCACCATTAACCGTATTTATTAAACCCGGAAGGCATATACTCACACCAATCAGCTGTTTTTTATCTATCTGGGCCTCAGTCAGCAGCTTTTCTGCTTCTGCCACAATCGTGCTGATGTCTTCCCTTGATTTAGATAAGATAAAAGGAAAAGTAATTTTTTTAAAACACAGAACCGTATTGTCAAATATGGCTATTTTAACTGCAAATAATTCAATATCAATGCATAATATATAAAATAGATTAGGAGCCAGGCTGATAATTGAAGGGCGCCTTCCATTTTTTGAAATACCATTGCCTTTTCTTTCAATCCAATTTGCACCAAACAACCCTGAAAGTATTTTATTAACACTGGGAATGCTTAAGTTCATATTATCACAAAGGTTGGCAATAGAGGCTTCCTTTAATTCAAAAAGGGATTTTAATATTTTTATTTTCAGATGCCCTTCTTTGCCTTCATTTTCAGCAATGCTTTCCAAGACATCCCTGATACTTGTGTTATTGTTCATATTTAAAATAAGAAATGACGCAATAATAATATTATTAAACTATTAAATTCACCGCAATGATTCTGTAACATTTTTTTAACAAAAAAATGTTACATACTATATTTATTTAAATATTTTTTTTAATTAATAAAAAAAATAGATGTTTTTTTTATGTTTATTAATTATATTTAAGAATATTTGTATTAATTTATTGCTTTATATAATATAGAATAAGAGAAAGAAGTTTTTCGATTTTGTGTGTATAGAGATTTATAAAGTTAAATCAAATAGAATTGCTTATTTATAAGCGATATCCTGCATGAGATCGAATTGAGTTTTTATTCTATATAAGCTGGTAAAAAACGAGTAAGGATTCAATCAAGCCAAAGCAAATTAAAATCGCTTAAAACCAATTACTTATTAAAATTCCTCTGATAGACTTGATTGGCTGGGCGATGTTTTAATTGGGAGAATATTGGGTTAATATCAAGAACAAGGGATGGTTTTATAGCCGGCCCCCATCTGCTGTAGTTACTATATAAAATAGTTAATAAGAAAATCAATTGTTATGAAATTAAAAGTAAAGGCTTTGTTTTCAATGGCTTGTTTTGCGCATTCCGGCTGCGGAAAAGCATGCCTTTTCCTGTTCTCTTTTGGATTGTTAAGCAATGGCTTGCAGGCAAAAGATATAAAAAATCCATTCCGGAACAGAAGTGAATATGCCGCTGTCCCACCTTCGGTAAAATACACCGGCAAGCAAACTTTTGCAGTTGATATAACCGGAAAGGTTGTGGACAACAATGGCAACGCAGTGGCTGGCGCGACAATAAAGGTAAAGGGAAAAAACATTGGCACACAGGCAGATGAAAATGGAACGTTTAAACTAAATATTGCTGAAGAAAATGCAGTGCTTATAGTTTCCTCCATAGGTTATGAAACCAAAGAATTTACTGTTAGCGGCACATCTCCTTTAACAATAGTTCTAACTTCTAAAGATACTTCATTGAATGATGTGGTGGTTATTGGTTATGGAACGCAGAAAAAAGCTGATTTAACAGGCGCCGTTTCTACCGTATCGGCAACTGACTTAAATGAAGGTATTAACCAGTCTGTTTCGCATGCATTACAGGGCAGGGCGTCGGGCGTTACTGTAATTCAAAATTCCGGTGAGCCCGGGGGCAGTGTAGAAATAAGAATTCGCGGCGCCGGTACGCTCAACGATAATACCCCCCTGTACGTTGTTGATGGCATTATTACTTCAGGTATTTCCGATATTAATCCGGCGGATATAGAAAGCATGTCTATATTAAAAGATGCTGCTTCGGCCGCCATTTATGGATCAAGAGGCGCCAATGGCGTTGTGATCGTAACAACTAAAAAAGGCAGCAAGGGCCAAAAAACAACGTTTTCGTTAAATACAAGCCAGGGCCTGCAGCAGGTATGGCGCATGCCTACTTCCTTAACTGCAGCAGAAAGGAATACAATTCATACCGAAGCCCTTACAAATGATGGTACAGATACAAGCTCAACCTCATGGGATTATTATACCGATGCCGACAATGCTATAACCCGTACCGACTGGTTTAAGGAAATACTCCGTACGGCTTATACTTCAACGCAGGACCTTGCAATCAGGGGAGGCTCAGATAAGTCGAACTATTCTTTAAGTTTTGGGTTCCTCGATAACAATGGTACTTTGCTGAATACTTATTTCAAGCGGTATAACCTCAGGTTTAACAGCCAGCACCAAATTACCAAAAACCTGGAGTTTGGTGAAAATGCCTATCTGGTGTCTTCTGATACAAGGCAGGGTGACACCAGAAGCGACTATAGCGGCATACTTTCCGATGCTTTGTTCATGTTCAGGAATATACCGGTTTGGGAAGATAAGGCCAACGGGGTATATGGCGCTCCTGTGGCAGACATAAATAATCCTGTGGCAGCTATTCAGCTTATTAATAATCGCACTTATGGTACCACAGCAGGCGGAAATGCGTATCTGCAGTACAAGCTATGGGATATTTTTACAATTAAATCTGATTTTGCCTATTGGTGGAGTCATTCCAAATACAAATCGTTTACTGACTCGTCTTCCAGCGGCGGCAGGAGCTTTGGGCAAAATGAATTATATGAGAATTACGCTACAGGGCGAAACTGGATATGGAATAATACCATAACGGCTGATAAAACTTTGGGCAAGCACCATATCTCCGGTTTGATAGGCATGTCTTCGGAATCTGATTACAGCGAGGGTATTTCCGCAACCGCTACAGACTTCACGAACCAGGATGAATCGCTCTGGTATTTCAGCAATGCAAGTACTTTTTCAGACCATATAACCGGTTCGGCCAGCGATTATACCTTGATAGGTTACTTTGCCCGCGCTGCTTATGAGTATGATAATAAATATCTTATAGCCGCAAACGTGCGCCGGGACGGGTCTTCAAAATTTGGCCCCAACCACCGTTGGGGAACCTTTCCCTCGGTTTCCGGCGGCTGGAGAATTTCAAAAGAAAATTTTTTCAAAAGGCTTACGCCTGTCGTTTCTGATTTAAAAATACGCGCCAGCTGGGGCCAGCTTGGAAACGATAAAATCAGCAACTATCAATACTATAGCACATTAAGCTCGGTAGAATCTCCAACGCTGGGAGGCGCTGCATATACTGCCCTTGCATCCACCAGCATTGCCAACGAAGATATTAAGTGGGAAGTGACCACTCAAACGGATGTAGGTATTGATTTGGGCTTATTGAAAAACAGCCTGATAATTACCGCCGACTATTACAATAAAAAAACAACTGATATTCTTGTGCAGGTTCCATTGGTTTCATCATTCGGTATAAATACTGCTCCCTACAAAAATGCAGGTTCGGTTTCCAATAAAGGGTTTGAAATAGGAGCGTCTTACAGGGGCAATGCGGGAAATTTTAATTATGAAATAGGTGGCAATATAGCGCATGTAACAAATAAGCTCTTAACATTTGGCATATCAGGCTCAGAAGACATTTATGTGTCTGATTATAAAAACACGTATGTAGGCCGTATATCAGAAGGCTTGCCGTTAGGCCATTTTTATGTGTTGAGGGCTTTAGGCTTATTCCAGTCACAGGAAGAAATTAATAATTATGTAAATGCAGATGGCGATCTGATCCAGCCCGATGCAGAGCCTGGGGACGTAAAATTTGAGGATGTAGACGGCGATGGCACAATAAGCTCTAGTGATAAGATAAACGGAGGCAACAGTTTTCCCAATTTTACCTATAGTTTTAATTTTTCAGCCAGCTATAAAGGCTTCGACTTTTCTATGATGTGGCTGGGTAGTTCAGGGAACAAAATATTCAATGGCCTGAAGCTTGGAGGCATATTTATGGAGGGCACTACCTATAATAACAGCAAAGAAATACTTAACCGGTGGACGCCCGAAAATACCAATACCATGGTGCCCAGAGTAACCATAACTGACCCCAATAATAACAGGGCATACAGTACACTGTATCTTGAAGACGGCAGTTTTGCACGCATGAAATACCTTACCCTGGGATACACTTTTGATAAAAAGCTTCTCGGCGACAGGATTTCAAAGCTGAGGTTATACCTCACTGCACAAAACCTGATAACCATTACCAACTATTCAGGTTTTGACCCGGAAGTAGGGGCGGATGTTAACAGCAGCAGTAACATATACGGGATAGACAGAGGATTCTATCCGCAATCCAAATCTTTCATTTTCGGTATAAACTTTAATTTTTAATAATCAGGCTATGAAAAAATTATTGTATCTTATAAGCACAATAGCAATTTTATTAAGCTCCTGCTCGAAAGACTTTTTAAAAACGGATCCGCATACCTATACCGAAGCTGTTTATTGGAAATCTGCCACCGATGCAGAAGAAGGCCTGGCTGGCGCCTATTCGCCCCTGCAGGGGGAAGAAGCCCTGGGCGGGGAAGAATGGTGCGGCATGGAAGCTTTCAGTGATATTGGTTACCTGAATGACAATAGCTACACAGATTTTTTATCTATGGCCGAGTTCAGGGCTACACAGAATAATGAAGGAGACCTCAGCCTGAATGCATACAAGGAATATTACCAGACTATAAAAAGGGCAAACGATGTTTTGGTGAACGTGCCAGACATAAGCATGGATGAAGATGAAAAGCAAAGGATATTGGGAGAAGCCAATTTTCTGATCGGGTATTGTTATTTTACCCTTGTAAGGCGTTATGGCGGCGTGCCGCTTTACGACCCTGAAAATGTGGATGCATCCGTATCCGTGCGCGCCACCGAAGATGAAACCTGGGCTGCTATAGAAACGGCACTTACGGCTGCAACGGAACAGCTTTCTTATACGCACGACCAGGGCCGTCCCGGTTTAGGCGCTGCGTATGGCCTGCTGGCTAAAGTTTATGCCTACGAAGAAAAGTGGGACGAAGCTAAAACCGCCGCTGAAGTGGTTATAAATTCAGGAGAACATGACCTGTATGCGGTTTATTCAGATTTGTTTTCGCTTGACCACGAAAATACCACAGAGCACCTGTGGTCATTGGGAGCCCGGTACGGAACCTATCCCATTACTCCCATACTGTACCTGCCTAATAATGTATGGAATGGCAATCATTCAGAAAGCCTGGGCGCCGGGTGGAGGCTTGTTAGCGCTACAAATTTGTTTTATGATAGCTATGAGGATGGTGATGTGCGTAAAAAAGCAACTGTTGCAAAAAGAGACGTAGATACGGTTACTTATAATGGATATACAGATATTCTGCAGGCGCCAAACAATTTATCTGATGTGGTTTGCGTAAAGTTCATGCAACCGTATGAAGACGGTTATACGGATTGGACTGCCGGTCTGGATGTTCCGGCACTGCGGTATGCTGATGTATTGCTGATAGACGCAGAGGCCATCATGAACCTGAATGGCGGCGGCCCGGACAACCGTACCGTAGGAGTGCCTGCAGCAGCAGAATCTTTCAATAAAGTGAGGGAACGTGCAGGGCTGTCTGCCATTGCTTCTCCTACATTTAATGACCTGATGTATGAACGTGAAATGGAACTGGCTTTTGAAGGAGGCGACAGGCATTTTGACCTGGTGCGCTGGGGCCTGGCTGCAGAAATATACAATAGCATATCTGCTGAAGGCACTTATAAACCCGCACGCACGTTTGTATCTCCTAAAAATGACCTGCTTCCTTATCCTCAAAATGAAATTGATGTAAGCGGTGGTACCATAACCCAAAACCCGGGGTATAATTAAGGGGTTCCTGCACAATTATTTTTTAAAATAAGACGAGGCATTAGCCGGCATTTAGTAAATGAAACAATTCCCGCTTTTTCTTTTTGTATGCATCATTCTGTGCAATCAGGTTCTTTCGCAGGTCAGCCAAACCGCTATCCGGGGCCTGCTCCAGCGTACCGTTCCGTCAAAAGCTGCTTTTTTTTCTGTGGAAGAAATAGCGCCGGAAAATGGAAAAGATGTTTTTGAACTGGAGAGCCGGGGCAACAAAATTATATTGCGCGGCAGTAATGGTGTAAGTGTTGCTTCGGCGCTTAATTATTATCTGCGCAATTATTGCAACTGCCTCATAACATGGAATGGCAGCAACCTTAAATTACCGGAGAAACTGCCGGTTGTTGCAACCAAAGTGCATAAGGTAACACCTTACATGTACAGGTATTATTTAAACTATTGCACGTTCAACTATACCATGTCCTGGTGGGATTGGGAACGCTGGCAAAAAGAAATAGACTGGATGGCATTGAACGGCATCAATACGCCATTGTCAATTACAGGCGAAGAAGCTATATGGCGGGAAGTATATACCGCCATGGGTTTTACCCGGGCAGATATTGACAGGTTTTTTACGGGCCCCGCTTATTTCGCCTGGGGCTGGATGGGAAATATAGATGGATGGGGTGGGCCGCTGCCCCGGCACTGGATTGACACGCATAAGGAACTTCAGAAAAAAATAGTGAAGGCAGAAAGGGAATTGGGCATGAAACCTGTTTTGCCGGCATTTACAGGCCATGTGCCACCGGCATTTACAGAAAAGTTTCCACAGGCCCATGTAAAGAAAACAAACTGGGGCGCGGGCTTTGATGATGTATATATCCTTGATGCAAATGACAGTTTATTCGAAGAGATCGGAGCTGCCTTTCTTAAGGCACAAACCAAAGAATATGGAACAGACCATTTGTATTCAGCAGACACGTTTAATGAAAACCTGCCGCCCAGCAACGATTCCGCCTATTTGAACGATATCAGCAAAAAAGTTTTTGCATCTATGGCTGCTTACGATCCCAAAGCGGTTTGGGTAATGCAGGGATGGATGTTTCATTATCAGTCAACATTCTGGCAGCCCACGCAAATAAAGGCACTCCTGAATGCCATACCCAACGATCATATGATTATGCTGGATTTGTATAGTGAAGCCCATCCTTTATGGCAACAAACGGCAGCCTATTACGGCAAGCCCTGGATATGGAACCAACTGCACAATTTTGGCGGCAATATTTCTTTGTGGGGAAGAATGAGCCATGTTGCCAACGATCCTTCCGCTGCACTTAATGATAATGGTTCCGGGAAGATGGCTGGCATCGGCCTCGCTCCGGAAGGCATTGAACAAAACCCGGCTTTATACCAGCTTATGATTGATAATGTGTGGCGCAGCGATGCTATAGATATTAATACATGGCTGCAGCAATATGTTCAGCAACGCTATGGAACAATGGATGAAACGCTGTACACCGCCTGGCAAATACTGGAAAAAACAGTATATAATGGAGGTTTGGGCGAAGGTGGCCCGGAATCAATACTGGTTGCAAGGCCTACGCTCGAAAAACAAGGGCACCGGGTATTAACGAAGCTTGACTATGATCCGATGGAGCTGGTTAAAGCCTGGGAGTTATTTGTAAAATCTGCTGATAATTATGCCGGCAATGATGGCTTCCATTACGATCTTACTGATATTACCCGTCAGGTACTTGCCAATTATGCCAATGTATTGCAGCAAAAATTTGCAGATGCCTATAACGCACATAACCGCAAGGATTTTGAGCTGTACAGTAATTCTTTTTTAACGCTGCTCGATGACCTCGACAATCTTTTAAATACAAGAACAGATTTCCTGCTTGGCAGGTGGATACGGGCTGCAAGGTCAAATGGAATAACAACGGAAGAGCAAAACCTGTATGAAAAAAATGCCCGCGACCAGGTTACGCTTTGGGGCGATAAAGAAAGTGAACTGCATGAATATGCCAATAAACAGTGGGCCGGGCTTGTAAAAGATTTTTATAAACCGCGCTGGCAATTGTTTTTTAAATATATGGGACAGGGTTTGTCCGGCAAGGATACCTTGAATACAAAAGCATTTGAAGAAGAAGTAAAGAATCGGGAGTGGAAATGGGTGAACAGTACAAATGAAAAATATGCATACAAAGCATCCGGGAACAGCATACAGGTTGTAAAAGATTTATATAGCAAATACATAAGTCTCGTTAAGCAACCATAGAAGCATGCGCATACTATTTTATCTATCCATCTTAACTGGTATATGTATGCAGGCATATAGCCAGTCAAACGATCATATTTTTCCGGCTGCCGAAACAGCAAAAAAATATATTGATTTTGATCAAAAAGGCTTTATTATTTATGGCAGGCGAACTTTTATAGTATCGGCTGGTCTGGAATATGCACGGGTGCCGCGTGGTTTATGGAAAGACAGGTTGCTGCGTCTAAAAATGGCTGGTTTCAATTGTGTCGAGATTTATACTTTCTGGAATTATCACGAACCCCGGGAAGGTAAATTCGATTTTTCCGGCGATCATGATTTGAATGCATTCCTGCAGCTTGTGCATAGCCTGGGCATGTACTGTATTGCCCGTATTGGCCCGTATTATTGTGCCGAATGGAATTTTGGTGGCTATCCCATCTGGCTGCGGTTCAAAGAGAACCTTAAAGTACGTGAGCCCAATGCGGTTTTTGAAAAATGTGTTGACCATTTTTTTGATACGCTTATGCACATTGTTTTTCGTAACCAGGTTAACCATGGCGGCCCGGTTATTATGGTGCAGTTGGAAAATGAACATCCTCTCGGCTGGGGAACGGCTATACCGAATGTTTATTTTGAGCACCTGAAATTCTATGCGCTGGATAAAGGCCTTGAGGTACCTTATTTTTTCAGTGGCTTGCATCACGATTCAGATCCCGCGGGGGAAAATTACAAGCTGGATGATGCGGCACGCCCCAATCCCTGGTTTTCAACAGAGTTCTGGAGCGGATGGTTTAACCGTTATGGCAGTAACGAAGATGATGCAAAACTGTATGCAAGAAGAACCTGGAAAATAATAGCTGGCGGTGGCGGCGGTTACAATTATTATATGGCTTATGGCGGCAGTAATTTTGAATATGATAACAACGATGAAGATGCTGCCAGTTATGATAACGCCACTGGCATAGGGCAGGCCGGCGATTTGCGGCCTATGTATTTCGCCATGAAAAGAGCGGCTTTGTTTGCCCGCAGTTTCGAACAGGTATTAGCTGATGCTGTTGACGCCACGGGCCAATATGCTGCCCTGTTGAATGACACATCTGTTGTTATAAAAGCCCGCTCATCTGCGAAAGGCGATATTGTTTTTCTGGATAACAGGGCAGCAGCCGGCAGGCAGGTAAACATATCAGGCAAGACAATCTGGCTGGAGGGAAATGAAATTTATCCGCTGATACACCGGTTTGCACTTTCAAAAAATGTAATGATTGACTGGGCTTTTTCAAGAGTTTATGCGGTATATAATCAGGGCAATACGACCAACATTATCCTTAGTGGCAAGGGTGGAGAAGAAGCTGCAATCAATTTTTCTGTCAATAAAAAAATTGAATCAATTCCTAAAGAAAAATCCATCAAGGTTATTGATGGTAAAGTCTGTTTCTCAGGTCTGTTTCCATTAGGCGAAGTGCCGGTTTCTTACAGCTTTAATTGTGATGGACAAACAATCCGTATCATTTGTATTTCCGGGAAGCTGGCAGACCACACATGGTTTTTAAATAATGAACAGGGCAATCATATAGTTATTGGCCCTTCTTATGCTTCAGGCATAAAAGCTGATAAAGACAGCTCAATCATTTTTACTGAACAACCCTGGGATAGCAAAAGGTCAACAGCCTGGTTGCTTACAGAAAAAAATATAACCAGGATGCAGCCCCGCTATATCATGAGGCCCCATCCGGCTGCTACTGCATTATCATGGCAATACAAGCCGGCATTCCAGGCTTCGGAAAAAGATTTTATGGATGGCAATTGGCTGAAAGCAGATAACCCATTGCAAATGGGTGCAGATGGCGATATTACGGCCAGCGCCTGGTACAGGGCAAATATTGTTGTTCCCGAAGACACTATATATACTTTGCAGGTTGATGGCAATGGCAGGGCAACCGCCTATATTGATGGCAGGGTTGCAAGCGCATGGCTTGTGCAGGACGGTTTTACAACTATGCATATACCTAAAGGAAATCACAGTTTATCTGTTTTTGTGGCGCATAATGGCAGGGATAAATTAGCAGCTTATATCGGCCCCGTTGATTCTACCGACAGTAAAGGGTTATTTGGCGAAGCAAGGCTAATACAGGGTGTACATTCTTTTCTTACCTTACAGAACTGGCAATACAGGCTGGCCACAGCGAAAACAGACGTTGACTCAATGCCCATTGACGTTGATGGCTGGTTACCCTATACTATCGGGCAGGATGTGTTTAACAAGAAAAAGGGTTTCGCCTGGTTCAGAACGTTGCTGCCTGCGGGTGAAATAAGCAAAGGCAGCGGCATGCTTTTCTTCAGAAGTGTTGATGAAAATGCAACCGTATTTATTAATCATCAGCCTGTGGCACATCACGAAGGCTGGAACCAAAAGTTTTATGTTACGCTTAATAAACTTGATACAATAAGAGGATCTGTTTATTTGAATGTATTTATTGAAAATTATGATAATGAAGGCGGTATAGACCAGCCCGTTCTTATCAAACCTATCCCCGCTGGTGCAATACCACTTACCGGATGGAAAATGAAAGGCGGGACCGGCGATGAATGGTCGCAGGAATGGGCAGCGCTTAACGATACACTCCGGCAAAAAGGCCCTTGTTTTTACAAAGCACATTTTACCATTGATGCAAATGAGAATGATGGCATTATCCGCAGGGTTTCAACAACCGGACTGGGACATGGCTCAGTATGGATAAACGGGCATAACATAGGCCGTTACCCTGAAAAAATACCGGCGCCGGGAATGTATATCCCTGAATGCTGGCTGAAGGAAGGCGATAATACCCTCGCCATTTATGATGAAGATGGCAGGGCGCCTGTACAGGTACAGGTTATAACAGAAGCCCTGGCAAGCCGTGATTTTATTCAATATACAGCACATAATCACTAAATAATTAATTGAAACATGCTATGACAACTGCAGATGAACGTTTTCTTTCCCTTGATGTTTTCAGGGGGCTTACCATCTGTTTTATGATTATTGTAAATGCCCCGGGATGGGGTGCCAATCCTTATGTTCCATTGGATCATGCTGCCTGGTTTGGCTTCACTCCAACTGACCTTGTATTTCCCACTTTTCTTTTTGTGGTGGGCAATGCATTGAGTTTTTCTGCAAAGAAATATCAATCTGAAAAAGCCTTCTTTACAAAGCTTATACGGCGCGCCCTGCTTTTGTTTCTGCTTGGTTACCTCATGTATTGGTTTCCTTTCTTTCATAGGGCAGAAGAAGGTGGCTGGGCGTTCAACGACATGGCGCATACGCGTATAATGGGAGTATTGCAACGCATAGCCCTTTGCTATTTTGCAGGCGCCTTGCTGGTGCATTTTTTTCCGGCCCGCACCGTTGTAATTATCTCCTGTTGTTTGTTGTTAGGTTACTGGCTCATTCTGTATGCTTTTGGCGAACCCGGCCAGCAGCTTTCAATGTTGGGGAATGCGGGCACAAAATTGGATAAACTGCTGCTCGGCGATAATCATTTATACCACGATAAAGGCGGCCCCATAGCTTTTGATCCCGAAGGTTTGCTAAGCACTTTGCCTGCTATCGTAAATGTTACGGCAGGTTACCTGGCTGGTATATTTATTCAGCGGAAAGGTAAAAATTATGAAAGCGTTGCCAAATTGCTTATCGCTGGCATGCTGCTGATAATGGTGGCCTTGTTTTGGTCGCAGTTTTTTCCATTGGCTAAAAAACTTTGGACGAGTCCTTTCACCTTGCTTACAATTGGAATTGACTTATCTATAGCAGGGCTATTGATTTATTTAATAGAATTAAAAGCCTGTAAAAAAGGCATGGATTTCTTTCTCATTTTTGGGAAAAACCCTTTAGCCATTTACCTGTTGTCTGAGCTGTTGTTAACCGCCCTGCAGGTAATTTGGGTAGCGCCGGGCATTAGTTTTTACAGGTGGGTAAATGAAGTTTTTTTCCAGGTAATATTGCCTGGCCCTGCAGGCACTTTATTATTCGCTATATGTTATATGCTTCTTTGCTGGCTGGCAGCTTATGCATTGCACAAAAAGAATATTTATATAAAACTGTAGAACCAGGAATGAATATTAAGACAATACGCTTAATTGCCCGCTTCTTCTTTTTTGTGGCTATGCCCTGCCTTAAACTTGCTGCCCAGGAAAATATTTTGCAATATGTAAATCCATTTATTGGCACTGCTAAAAGCAATGTTTATACAAAATGGGGCAATGAAGGGGGTACTTATCCGGGTGCGGCGGCGCCTTGGGGGTTTATGCAATTATCTCCCGAAACGCGTAACAGCGGTTATGATTACACCGACAGTGCTATACATTTTTTTACCTGCATACAACACCACAGCGGTTTTCCCGGCGGTTCGGCAGGGCGTTTGCGCATAATGCCTGCCCCTGCTGCATACAGAAAAGCGCAAAGCCTGCATTTTTCCCATGCTGATGAAGCAGCGTCGCCGGGTTATTATAAAGTTTTTTTCCGAAAGGAGCATATTTTGGCTGAAGCCACAGCTACTGTGCATGGCGGCATGTTTCGCATAAGTTTTCCTGCAAATACACAGCCCGTTATTTTCATAAGCGATGCAGGCGAATGGCCAGGTACAGAAAGCGGAGACAGGCATGGTTTAAATACCGTATTCCGTTTTAGCCTTCAGCCAAAAGATACGGTTAAATGGCAGGATGGTTACCTGCTTCGTTTCAATAAGCCTTCAGGCAAAAGTAAAACGGTGCTTACTATACGGCTAAGTGTTTCTGAGGTAAGCATTTCCGGCGCAGAAGATAACCTTGCGCAGGAACTTTCCGGCGATTTTGAGAAAACACTGGTCATAACACAAACTGCATGGAAGAAACAGTTAGCTGTGGTGGAAGTGGGCGATGCTTCATTTGCAGATAAAGAGGTTTTTTATACGGCATTGTATCATTCATTGCTGCTGCCCTGGATTATATCTGATGCCAACGGTTTATATCGCGGGGTTGACGGCAAAATATACAAAACCACGGGGCGTAACGCTTACGGCGGTTTTTCCCCGTGGGATACATTCCGCTCGCTGCACCCGCTTCTTAGTTTTTTATATCCTGACGTACAGCGCGACATGCTATTATCCATGCTGGCAATATATCAGCAGGGCGGCTACCTGCCAGTAGAATCTATGACGGGCAATCATGCTATACCTATAATTGTTGACAGTTATCTTAAAGGCATACATCCTGCAGATAGTTTGTTATTATATAAGGCTATGAAAAAAAGCATTGTTGACGGCCCGTACCTTCAAAAAGATTTTGCTTTATATGCTGATGGTTTTATTCCCTATCCTTATACAGAATCTGTAACAAAAACGGTTGAATATACTTATGATGACTGGGCATTGGCGCAATATGCAGACAAGGTAATGCGCGATGACAGCCTGAGCAGTTTTTTAATGAAAAGGAGCCGTAATTACCTGCAGCTTTTTAACCAGGAGGAGTTATGCCTGTTGCCTAAAAAGGACAGCACTTCCTATCCAAATATGGCAAATGCAGGATATAAGGAAGGCGATCAATGGGTTTATACGCTTTTTCTGCCTCATTACCAGCGCAGCCTCATTAATCTTAAAGGCGGTGATGATAATTTTATAAAACAGGCAGATGAAGCGCTGCAAGACAAGCGACTGGTTTTTGATAATGAAACAATGTTTCATGTGCCTTATCTTTTTAATAGCACGTTATACCCGTACAAAACACAGGCGTGGGTGCAGGCTATACGTTCGCGGTTTAGCAGTACGCCGGGGGGCTTGCCTGGTAACGACGACCTGGGTTCAACCTCAGCCTGGTATGTCTGGAGCGCCTTAGGCATATTCCCCGTTTGCCCCGGCAGCACAGAGTATGCTGTGGGAACGCCCTTATTTAAAAACGTTGTCCTGCACCTGCCTTCCGGCAAAGAGCTTACTATTACCGCTTCCAATTTATCTGCCAACAGTTTTTTTGTGCGCTCCGTTTCTTTAAATGGCCAGGCATATAAAAGCAAATGGATTGAGCACAATATATTAAACAATGGTGGCGCATTGCAATTTGAAATGGACAGTTCGCCGGTGCTGCAGCAGCAACCCGGCTACATGAAAGGTGATACAGATGGCGATCTTAACTGGACGGCAACCAGTGTTGCTGCAACCAAAAGTAACGTGCTGGCCGGCGAAGGGTTTTGGGTAAGATATACATTACAAAATGGCAAGGCAATGGGAACGGCCATCGTTAAACTGTATATTGATGACAGCATTGAGCTTGGCAAAAACTGCCTGCTTAAACCGGGCGAGATAAAAGCAGATTCCATCTTTTGCAGATTGTATGCTTATGGAAAGCATAGTGTGCGGCTCTTGCAACAACCTGTTATGCATATAACCATAACAGGCGATATGCCAAATGCTGACGCATTCAACATCTCAGCCTTACACGCAAGCCCGCTCGTAAAAAAAGGTGGCTATGTGCAGTTGAGCTATCAGGTGCAGAATATTAGCAGCGCAAACAAAAAGCTGGTTTTACCAGTAAAAGAAAACAGCAAAGTTCTCTTATCCGATACTATACAGCTTGCCCCGGGCAATAAAACTACAGTTTACCATAGCTTTCCGGCCAAAGTGACCGGGTGGCGTGACTTTGCCGTTATGAATGAAACCGTAAAATCAAAAGTGTATGAACGGGCGGAGGATGCACTGGTTTTGCTTTTTGATACGGTTAATACCAGCAAGGGCACGCTGTATGATAATTCAGGATTTGGATATAACGGCTATACCGCATCCTTTGAAAATTATATTCAGTTGCCGCATTGCCCCGGTCTTGACAGCAACGGCACAGCGTTAACCATAATGGCCTGGGTGTATGATACGATTACAATGCAATCCTCGATTGACCTGATAGCAAAGGGGGATAATCATGTACTACAGCTTTCTAACCACAAACAACTTGGTTTTTTTGCCGGCGGGTGGGGCAGGGGCGATTGTACGGTACCGTTGCCTGAAAATTGGGTGGAGCACTGGCATCATATAGCGGGCGTTTGCACAGGCAGGGAGCTGCAAGTGTATATTGACGGACGTTTAACCGGAACCACCCACCTTGAGGAGGTTATAAACTTAAATGTACCAGCCCGATGGACGATTGGCAGCAATGAGGAATTCCCGTTGGACAGAACATTTAAAGGCCGCATGCGGGATGTGAGAATTTACATGCAGGCGCTTGATGCGGTAAGCATTCAGCATATTTATGAATCAGGAAAATTAACGCGGTAGTTACGTTATTGTGCGGCAAAAATGTTGGTGAGGCACTTAAAAATTCATGCATGCAGCCAACACGAAGAAGCATTTGAAATGACGTTTTTAATGGGACGGAAATTAATGTATATGTCATTATCTGTGCCAGACCCCTCCAAAGGGAGGGTTTTCCCTTGGAGCTGCTTTATCCCGTTCGCTTTTTCCAAAAGCATTTACCGTATCGAATGAAATTGTATTCATAATACTTACTGCCTTGGGCATTAAAAGAATAATCAATATGCAACATTCAATGCCCAATCAATGTCGTTTAGTTTGACCTCACCCTAAATCCCACTCCAAAAGAGAGGGAGCTTACAGAATGCCTAATATTCAATTTAATATATACTGCAGGGATTGGCCGCTATGTTGCCCAGGCTTTATCACCTTTTTTATAGGGTATGCAGCCTTCATATTTTCCCGGTACAGCAATATAACGCAGGGCCTGCGTGGCGCCGGGTTTTGAAGTGAAATATCCGGTAAGCGTTAACTGCTTTATCATGGTGAAATAATGCGGGTCATCCTGCGGGTCGCGTTTGAATGTACCCAGGTTTTTATCAAGCGCTATCTGGTGCCTTTGTTCGTCGGTTAATTTAGCTGCACGGGCGCCAATTTCCTGGCTGCGCGCTTTGGCTTCCTTATCCAGTTCAACCAAAAATTCGGTGCGCTGTTCCGGCGACATCTCCATAAACGATTTGCTGTACTTCTTTTTAGCGGCATCCTGCAATTTGGTAATGCCATCCGTAAAGATTTTCTGGTCGTCTTCAGCATAACAATCGGCGACCATTGTTTTCATGAATTCGCCAATCTGCGCAGCTTTGGCGCCGGGCGATGATGTTGCGGGCAAAATGGTGTCGCCTACTTCATCCAGCAAAGCAATATCATCTGCTGAAAACAATCCTTCTTTTGCCGGCGTGGTTTTACAGCCGGAAAGAAAGGCTTCAGCGCCGATAACTGCGCCGCCCATAATAAGCGCCACACGTTGTAAGGCTTCTCTTCTATCCATAATAATTGTATTTAAGCCCCAACCCTAAAGGGCGGTTGGGCCTGATTTAAAATGTATGTTTTAATTTAATAAGAACTTTGAGTAATCCAAAGCCCGGTTCCTGCAAAACCACAAATCCACCCAAATCCCGGTTCAGACATTTCCTTTTTTCAATTCCTCCACTGCGTAATTCGCTGCCCGCGCTGTTAATGCCATAAATGTAAGCGATGGGTTTTGCGTACTTGTTGAAGTCATGCAGGCGCCATCGGTTACAAACACGTTTTTACAATTATGAAATTGATTATACGCATTCAGCATAGATGTGTTTGGGTCTTTGCCCATTCTCACGCCGCCCATTTCATGAATGTCTAAGCCCGGAGCCTGTTTGCTGTCGTGCTGCTGAATGTTTTTACAGCCCGCCTTATCCAGCATGTCAGATGCCTGCGTTAAAAAATCATTCATCAGTTTTATATCGTTATCATCATAATCCACATCAAAAACCAGTTGCGGAATGTCCCATTCGTCTTTCTTATCCTTACTTAAATCAACATGGTTTGTTTCTTTCGGAATGGTTTCACCCTGCATCATCATTGATACATGCCAGTTGCCGGCTTCGGTTAATGCATCTTTATAAGCGCCACCAATTTCTTCATTCAGGCCAGCCC
The DNA here is from genome assembly GCF_047606085.1 of Parafilimonas sp. Classification (GTDB taxonomy): domain Bacteria; phylum Bacteroidota; class Bacteroidia; order Chitinophagales; family Chitinophagaceae; genus Parafilimonas. The sequence continues at coordinate 37,306 of NZ_JASGEX010000234.1, read as the reverse complement.
CATAAAAACACATATAGCCGCGCAGAAAATCCATTTCCTGTTTATACACATTCCTGAAGTTGGGCATCATGGGTTGCGTGGGCCTTCTGCCATAATAATATTTATCCATCGGGCCATCATAGCTCGCCGAAACAGTGCCGCGATAATTATGAAAGGCCACATATTTTCCCAGCAGGCCATTATCATTTCCAAAACCATTTGGAAAACGGTTGGATACAGAATTCAGTAAGATGAGGTTTGTATTGAAACAGGCCGCGTTTACAAAAATTATTTTTGCAAAATATTCAGTTGCCTGTTTGCCTGCCCGACCGTCAGGCGGGGTATTTGTATTGATAACACGCACGCCAACAGCCTTATTCAACTTATCATCATAAATAACAGAATGCACTGTTGATTCAGGCTGAACAGTAAGATTACCTGTTTTTAATGCCCACGGAATAGTGGATGCATTGGAGCTGAAATAACCGCCAAACGGGCAACCGCGTTCGCATAAGCTCCTCGCCTGGCACTGATTTCTGCCTTGCTGAATGTGAATGGGATTTGGTTTGGTGAGATGTGCGCAACGGCCCTGCACCACATTCCTGTCTTTATAAGCCGCATTTATTTTTTGCGCTATATCTTTTTCCACACAATTCATTTCCCAGGCCGGAAGAAACTCACTGTCCGGCAAAGTTTCGAGGCCATCATAATTACCGCTGATGCCCGCAAATTTTTCCACATGCGAATACCAGGGCGCAAGATCGCTGTAACGAATGGGCCAGTCAACCGCATAGCCATCACGTGCCGGGCCTTCAAAATCAAATTTGCTCCAGCGTTGCGTTTGCCTTGCCCAAAGCAAAGACTTGCCGCCGCTGATGCCACTGCCGATAACAATAGCATCATACGTGTTTTGCTGAACACCGCCGGAATTAATATTTATTTTATTACTGTCTTGCGGCATTAAATTTATTTTTTAAAGTCAGAGACTTTACGCATAAATCCTGCGAAGTCCGGAGACCACAAGTGTTCGAAACCATTTTCTTAAAGCCTCATAGAGGCTTAACGTGTGTACAATGCTGCCCGTAATGTTTCTTTACCGTTCCATTGGAACGGAACGTTTACGCGTACTACACCTACGGTGTGGAAATCCCCCCTGGCACAATTATTTCTACACACGTGGGCGATCATACGGATCGCGGATCACTAATGCAGGTTTCGAACACTTCAGGTCCGGAGACTTCGCAGAGCGGCGATAAACCAGCGAAGCCTGAAGATTCGCAGCGCAACATTTTTATAACCAAAATTCTGATTCCTGCAAATCCTGAAATCCACCCAAATCCAGGTTCAGACATTTCCCTTCTTTAATTCTTCCACCGCATAATTCGCCGCTCTTGCCGTTAACGTCATGTATAAAATGCTCGGGCTTTGATTGCCGGTGCTGGTCATGCAGGCACCATCGGTAACAAATACATTTTTACAATGATGCAAAGCATTCCATTTATCCAGCATGGATGTTTTGGGATCGCTGCCCATCCTGCAACCGCCCATTTCATGAATATCCAGGCCAGGCGCCTGTTTGCTGTCTGAATGTTCTATATTCTTTACACCTGCCTTTGAAAACATTTCTTCGGTCTGCACAAAAAAATCATTTAATAATTTTTCATCATTATCATCATATTCAACAGAGGTAATCAATAAAGGAATACCCCATTGATCTTTTTTATCCGCACTTAAACGTACATGGTTTTTTTCTTTGGGAATGGTTTCTCCCTGCAGGTAGGCATACACGTTCCAGCCGCCGGGCTCCGTCATACTTTCTTTATATTCCGCACCTATCTGTTGCGGGCAATTGTCGCCATTATTCCGGTCGCGATGAGCGCCGCAATACGTTGTATAACCGCCCACAAAATCCGTATCTATTGTATGCAGGTTCCTGTAGTTGGCAATGATGGCGTCTGTCGGGTTGCGGCCGTAATAATAGGTGTCCGTAAAGCCATCAATTTCTCCATTCATCCAGCCACGATAATTATGATGGCAGATATATTTCCCCAGCAAACCACCGTCGTTACCCAAACCATTTTGAAAACGGTTGGATGTAGAATTTAATAAGATAAGATTGCTGTTTAAAGCAGAGCCGTTCACAAAGATTATCCTCGCAAAAAATTCTGTCGCTTGTTTTGTATTGGTATCAATGACACGTACGCCGCCTGCTTTTTGTTTTTGTTCATCATACATAATGGAATGAACAACGGAGAAGGGCCTTATGGTCAGGTTACCCGTTTTCTCAGCCCAGGGCAGAGTAGATGAATTGGAGCTGAAATAACCGCCAAACGGACAGCCGCGCATGCATAAATTTCTTGCCTGGCATTGCCCGCGCCCCTGGTCAATGTGTATTTGATTGGGGTGCGTCAGATGCGCCCAGCGGGCATGCACGAGGTAGCGGTTGCCATAATTTTTTAAGATGCTTTCTTTTAAATGCTGCTCAACACAATTCAATTCAAATGGCGGAAGGAATTCACCATCCGGCATAGCTTCCAAACCATCTTTATTGCCGCAAACGCCAATAAATTTTTCAACGTGGCTATACCAGGGCGCAACATCCGCATAACGAATCGGCCAGTCCCATCCATAGCCGAAACGCTGCGGGCCGGTGAATTCAAAATCACTCCAGCGCTGTGTGCACCTTCCCCAGGTTAAGCTTTTACCGCCTACCTGGTAACCACGAATCCAGTCGAAAGGTTTTTCCTGTATGTAAGGATGATCATCATCGTTCACAAAAAAATGCTGGTCGTCTTCACCATAACCTGCGGCCTTTGATATAAGCGGGTTGCGCAACTGCGTTTCCCTTGTAATGGCGCCGCGGTGCTTTAATTCCCACGGCGCAAGATTGGCTGTTGGATAATCTTTGATATGCTTTACATCGCGGCCACGTTCCAGCACCAAAGTTTTCAGGCCGTGTTCACATAATTCTTTTGCTGCCCAGCCGCCGCTGATGCCACTGCCGATAACAATAGCATCATACGTGTTTTGCTGAACACCACCGGAGTTGATATGTATATTACTGCTGTCTTGCGGCACTTTATTTATTTTTTCAAGTCAGAGACTTGTCGCATAAACCTGCGAAGTCCGGAGACTTCGCAGAGCTGTAAATCATGCATTGGAATTTGAAAATTTGAAAATGAACAATTGTAATATATGAAGAACGCATTTTCCCTGTCAACCGACAGGAAATTAGCACATCTTCAAATTTTCAAATTGATCAGATATTTTGTTTCTTCAACTCACTAACAGCATGGTCTGCTGCGCGGGCTGTGAATGCCATATAAGTAAGCGATGGGTTAACGCAATTGGCGCTTACCATGAATGCACCATCGGTTACAAATACATTCTGTGCATCCCAAACCTGGTTCCATTTATTCAACACAGAAGTTTTTGGATCGGCGCCCATACGTGCTGTGCCCATTTCATGAATGCCGCGGCCCGGTGTGCCATCGCCATCCCAACCGGAAACGTTTTTAACGCCGGCAACAGTGAGCATTTCAATAGCGTCATCTCTCATATCCTTACGCATTTTCAGCTCATTTTCTTTCAACTCCACATCAAATGAAAGAATGTTCATGCCCCATTTATCTTTTTTAGTTTTATCAAGCGTAATCTTATTGCTGTGATCAGGCAGCATTTCACCAAAACCGCCCATGCCCATCGTCCAGTTGCCCGGCTCTGTCAACGCATCTTTATATGCAGCGCCTATATTCAATTCAGCAATTTCACGGCTCCAGCCCTGGCGGCTGCCGCCACCCTGGTAACCAAAGCCACGCAGGTAATCGCGTTTATCACCAAAATAATTCCTGTAACGCGGTATGTAAATACCATTCGGCCTGCGGCCATAATAATATTTATCTTCATAACCTTCCACCAAACCTGAGGCGCCTACGCCAAGGTGATGGTCCATTACATTATGGCCAAGCTCGCCGCTGGCGCTGCCTAAACCATCAGGCCAAACATCGGTGGCTGAATTCATCAATATCCACGCACTATTCAAAGCAGAGGCATTCAGGAAAACGATTTTTGCTTTGTATTCATACGTTTTATTGTCCTGCGCGTCGAGTATCTCAACGCCGGTTGCTTTTTTGGTATCCTTATCATATAAAATTCTTGTTACAATAGACCATGGGCGAACTGTGAGGTTGCCGGTTTTCATAGCCGCAGGCAAAGTAGAAGACTGCGTACTGAAGTAACCGCCAAACGGGCAACCCAGCCAGCATTTATTCCTGTACTGGCAGTTGGTCCTGGCCTGTATAGGCCTGGTGATATTGGCGGTGCGGCCAATGATCATATCTCGGGTTTTATAATGCGCTTTTATACGGGCCGCCACATCTTTTTCAACACAGGTCATTTCCATCGGCGGCATAAACTTTCCGTCGGGCAGTTGTGGAAGGCCATCGTTGTTGCCGCTGATGCCGGCAAACTCTTCTACATAATCATACCAGGGGGCTATTTCTTTATAACGAACCGGCCAGTCTATAGCGATGCCTTCTTTGGCATTGGCTTCAAAATCCCAATCGCTCCAGCGCCAGCTTTGACGGCCCCACATTAAAGAGCGGCCACCTACATGATAACCGCGAAACCAGTCGAAACGCTTGATCTCCGTATAGGGGCTTTCTATATCACTTGCCCACCAGTCGAGGTTCATTTCATTAAGCGGGTAATCTCTGCGCAAAGCAGGATAATCTTTTATCATCTGCTGCGTCCGGCCGCCGCGATGAGGAAATTCCCAGGGGTCTTTATTCGTGCTTTTATAGTCGGTAATGTGTTTGATATCCATACCGCGTTCCAGCATGATAACTTTTAAACCTTTTTCAGAAAGTTCTTTAGCAGCCCAGCCACCGCTGATGCCGGAGCCGATTACAATTGCGTCATAAACATTGTCAGCCATTCTTGTGCCCTCCCATCCTCCCCAAAGGGAGGTGTTTTAATCCGTTTAGTAATTATATTTATTTTAATAAGAAAATCATCATTTAAAAAGTTCAAATGTTCACGGGTTCACAAGTTCACGGGTTATTTAAAGCCACAGCAACCTGTGAACACTGGAACTTGTGAACTTTGTAAACTTTCAAATCATACATCACATATTTCAATTGCTTCTTTTAAGAAGTTCAAATGTTCACGGGTTCACAAGTTCACGAGTTAGTAAAGCTCTTAAAAATTATAATCAACGCGTGAACACTGGAACTTGTGAACTTGTAAACTAATAATCATACATCACATATTTCAATTGCTTCTTTTAATGAATCCAACTTATTTGGATAGGTTGGAATGAACTCCTGCGCCACGTAACCTTTATAACCTGTAGCTACTATAGCCTTCATTACAGCGGGGTAATATAATTCCTGCGTATTATTTATTTCATGCCGGCCGGGAATGCCGCCGGTATGATAATGGGCTATATATTGATGATAATCTTTTATATTTCTTATGATGTCTCCTTCCTGTATCTGCATGTGATAAATATCAAAAAGCAGCTTGAAATTTTCTGAACCCACATGCTTACACAATTCAGCACCCCATTCCACGTGATCACACATATAATCTTTATGATCAATCTTGCTGTTCAGCAATTCCATCACCATGATAACATTATTTTTTTCTGCTGTCGGCAATATTTTTTCCAAAGCCGCCCGGCAGTTTTTCATGCCCGTTTCATCATCCATGCCGCGGCGGGCGCCGGAAAAGCAGATAAGGTTTTTATAACCGGCTTTTGCCATAAGAGGAATCGTTTCCAGGTATTCTTTTATTAACTGTTCATGATTGGCGGGGTCGTTCAATCCGTTATACAAATCGTTTTTACCTGCGGTATAGCACATTGAGCTGTAAATGCCATGCTTCTGAAGCGTGGGCCAGTCTTTCGGACCAACCAGGTCAATAGCATTGAAGCCCAATTTTTTTACCGCCAGGCACAGGTCGTCCAAAGAAAGATAACTAAACGTCCATTGTGAAACCGAATGATTGATGTTGCCTTTTAATTTAGATGATTTGTTGTTGGATGGTTCGTTCATTTCGCCTGCAAAAATTTTAGATGCGGGTATCGCAACTGAACCCGCAGCCAGGGTTTTTAATACTGTTCTTCTGTTTGTCATTATTGATCTTCGTATGGATTTGCAATAGCAGCATTGGCAAACGGTGGTAATGGTTTTGTTTTTCTTGAACGCATATACACAAAAAGAAGCGCAAATGCTGCAATTAATATGATTGGAATAATTAAAGTTGCATTAATGATGTGCGGGCCGGCCAGCGATTTGGCACTGTTTAATGCATTCGCCATATCAGAACCTGCCGGTGCAGCATTGTATGCGGCAAGGTCTGCATCTGATGGTAATTGCTGCGCCACCAGCTTATCATAATACCCACCCATAAAAAACATATATACCGAAACGGCAAACATACCTGCGCCGCCCATAAAGTTTAAACCAACAGCGCCGGTTTCAGGCAGGCTTTCCGCAACAAAGCCAATCATGGTGGGCCAGAAATAACAAACACCCATGCCAAAAACAATAGCGCCAACAAAAAGCATATTACCGGTTGAATGGCCTAATAAATACAAACCAATGGCTGCGAGAACAGATGACATTAGCAGCACACCCTGCGGGGATAATCTATGTACAACGGGTTCTGCCAGGCCGCGGCCAAGCACCATTACACCGGTTTCTAATGTGAGCAATAAAATCGCATTGTCTGTAACATTTTTCAGCAATACATCAATCCATTGCCCTGTGAATAATTCGGTGATGGCTGTGCCCAGCATCAGAACGATCATCACCAGGAACAATGGCTTTAACAGCGATCTGTACATTTGCGTTGTACTAACGCCGCTTGCCACACGTTCTGTAACGGGAAAGCTTAGCCTGAAAAATATGATGCCATACAATATGGTGGGTATAAACATAATGCCCACCAATGTTCTCCAGTTGGATAAATAAATAGAGTCAGGAACATACTGGCCACAAAACCTCACAATCAGTGTTCCTATTACAATACCCCCGGGAAACCACAAATGAAAATAGTTAAGCCTGGTTGTTTTGTTATCGGGATATAAGCTTGCCACCAGTGGATTACATGCCGCTTCAACCGTGCCGTTGCCAAGGCCTATTAACAAGGTTGAAATAAATAAAGGCCAGAAGCCGGAAGCAATAATTGTAAGAAAAATGCCCAACGCATGAAATACAAATGCGGCGATAAGCAGTTTTTTCATACCAATAATATCAACCACCATTCCGCCAACAACAATGGCCAGCGGAAAACCCCAGAAAGCAGTACCGGTAATAATACCAATTTCTTCCTGCGTTAATGCAAATTCATGCGCCCAGGTATTTAAAAGCCCGGCGCGGATGCCAAATGAAAGTGAAGTAACCAATAAGGCAAGGCAGCTTGCAACAAATAATTGATTGCGTTTAATTGTTGACATGGTCCGTTAGAAGATTTTAAGTAGTTGAATTCTTATCTGATGAAAAACAATCGGCGGGCTAAATGTAACAATAATTATTTTTCAAAATAAAAAACGGAATTTTTTTTATCGAATTCGGTAAATGTTTTCACAACCTGTTATTTTGCATGGCTTGCATAAAAAAAACTTGTTTATATTTTTTATAAACCACACAGATGCGTAGGAATTACATAGAATTAAGCATTAAAACTGGTATTACCCGTTTAGGGGATCATAGCATTTTCATCTTCGGTGAAAATCTGTTTGCTTCTTTTCTAACATCCATGTAAAACCACGTACCTGTATGGTTCGCAATAAAGCCTAAGCAGGTTCAATATTAAAAAAATACGCTTATTTGCTTACCTAAAAATTTATTATAATGGCACATCGTAAATTAAGAATGGGCATGATCGGCGGCGGCAAAGGTGCATTTATAGGCGCCGTGCACCGCATTGCAGCAAACATGGACGGGTTGATTGAATTAAGCTGTGGGGCTTTTAGCCATACTGCAAAAACAGCGCAGGAATCAGGCGAAATGTTGTTTCTTCCGCAGGACAGGGTTTATACCAGCTATGATGAACTGTTTGAAAAAGAAAGCCGGTTGCCGGAAGACAGGCGCATTGATTTTGTATCTATTGTAACGCCTAACCATGTTCATTTTGACCCTGCCATAAAAGCACTGGAACATGGCTTTCATGTGGTGATTGAAAAGCCCATGACTTTTACGCTGGATGAAGCAAAACAATTACAAAAGAAAGCGGAAGAAACGGGCTTATCGCTTTGCTTAACGCATACGTATTCGGGCTATCCCATGGTGAAGCAGGCAAGACAAATGTTTGCTGAAGGCAGGTATGGAAAGATTAAAAAGATACTGGTTGAATATCCGCAGGGCTGGCTAAGCAAATTAAGCGAACGCGAGGGCAATGCGCAGGCAGCTTGGCGCACAGACCCCAAGCGAAGCGGCAAAGCCGGCGCTATGGGCGATATAGGCACGCATGCAGCACATCTGGCTGAATACATTTCAGGCTTACAAATTACAAAGGTTTGCGCCGACCTGAATATCATGGTCGAAGGAAGGGCGCTGGATGATGATGGCAATGTTTTATTAAAATTTGATAACGGCGCAGCAGGCTGCCTGGTTGCCAGCCAGATAGCAGCCGGCGAAGAGAATGCATTAAAGATCCGCATTTATGGTGAAGAAGGCGGCATTGAATGGGCGCAGATGGAACCTAATACTTTAATTGTGAAATGGCTTGACAAACCAACTGAAATATACCGTGCAGGACAAGGTTATCTTACTGATATTGCCAAACACAACACCCGCACGCCGGGCGGCCATCCCGAAGGTTATCTTGAAGCATTTGCGAATATCTACCGCAACTTCGCTTTAAGCTTAATGGCAAAGATGAATGGTGAAGAACCGACCAAAGCAATGCTCGATTACCCGAGAGTGGAAGAAGGCGTAAGAGGCATGGCATTTATTGATACCGTTGTGGCTTCATCACAAAGCGACAGGAAGTGGACAGATTTTGTGGTGTGACCAATAACCCTTTTAAATTATTTTCAAACAGTATATCGCTGCCAAAAGAATATTCCGGCAGCGATTTTTTTATAACATAACCGCAGGCTATGCATATAATCACATAGCCATGGATTTTGCTGATTAACATTTCCCTAAGATTCTTTCCATTTTCAAAACCAGTTAATATTAATAATTTGTGCAGTAATCATCATTACATTATTTGATAATGCAATGATGATAAGCCGGTTTGGTTTACTGGTAGGAACAGACAGCAATATTTTTTATAAAAATGGCGTAATGTCTGCAAATGTTGGATTGAACAATAGCGTGAAAGATTATGTATTGAAATACCCTGATAATTTTAGTGTTCCGGATACAATGTTTATTGATTATTCATCACCATCCCTTTCAACTAATTGCCAATATAAATTAAATGAGATTACATTCAATGGAAACATTCCTCCATCTGGTACGGTATATGATCAAACAGTTTATATTTTTAATAAACAATAAAAAAATGTTGTTACAACGGCTGGTTTGCTTTTAGCAATTTGGAGTGCTTGCCATATCCGAATGGCCGGCCATACCCTTACTTCAATTCTTCTATCTCTATATTTCTCCAGCGCACTTTAATGCCGCCGCCCTCATGTATCTGTAAAGCAATAAAGCCATCGCCTTCACCGATCTTTGCATCTTTTATATAACACATCTGGTGGCCGTTTAGCCAGGTGGTTACCTCATCGCCATCTACTTTTATTTTGTAAGTGTTCCATTCGCCCTGTTTTAAATATTGCTCATCTTCCGGCTTTGGCTGCACCAGCCAGCCGCGGCCATACGATTCATAAATGCCGCCGGTATGCAGGCCTGCGGGCGCTACTTCGGCCTGCCAGCCGCTTATCTTAACACCTTCAGGGATGCGGGAACGGAAGAATACGCCACTGTTGCCATTGGCTTCCTGCTTAAATGCAAGCGTGAGTATAAAATTTTTATAGTCTTTATTGGTTGATAGGTAGCCATATTGCTTGTCAGGCCCGCTTTCGCAGATCAGCTCGCCATCGGAGGCATACCATTTTTCAGTGCCGTGAATGGTCCAGCCGGTAAGGTCTTTGCCGTTGAATAATTTTTCCTTCTGCTGCGCAGTTGCAATTAAGCAAAAGAGCAGGCATGTACATGCAAGAAATGATCTCATTGTAGTTTTTATGAACGAAGATAAGCGAACAATGGCTGCCTGCCTATCACTGGCGCGATAAAATAAACAGCCCACAAACATGGCTTATGCCTGCGTAGGCACATCATCTTCATGCAGCGCCATTACGGGCACATCCGCATAAAAGATAAAATCTTTTGACCGGGATTTATAAAACAGCCCGTGCTTTCTCGGAACAATCATCAGCAAATCGGTATTATGCAATTTCGCCAGCCTTTTGATACCCGCTAAAATATCAGGGCTCTCTTCAATATGAAATGCATGCTCCAGGTTTATGAGCCGGTTGTCAAGCAGCATCTTTGATAAGGTGCGGCTGCTTATCTGCCTGTGGTCTTTGCCAATATAAAATACATCAAGCCCGGCGTTAAAGATGTTAACGATCGTTTCTATTTCCTGTACGGGCAATTCATAAATATTTTTCAGGTCGGCTGCCAATGCTATTTTTTTAATGGGCTTATATGTTACATCAGAAGGTATAACCAGCACCGGGCAGCGCACATTCTTAACCGTATGCAGTGTGGTACTGCCAATAAAGAACCGGTCGAGCATATCGTAGCTGTGCGTGCCCATCACAACCGCAAAAGGTTGTTCTTCATTACACAGTTCCTTTATTTCATTATCAACAAACCCTAAAATATTTTTTGGCTCAATGTGTATTGAATTATTTGTTGCAGCGCGTAAATTATTTTCCAGGCCTTCCAGCTCTTTTTGCATGGCCAGCCCGGCGTACACATCATTGGATACCGGGTATTCAGCCACAGCTACGGGCAATTCCATTACATGCATCAGTATCAGTTCAGCCTTCAGGTCTTCAGCCATTTTTGCAGCATAGAGACAGGCATTATATGATGCAGAAGAAAAATCGGTGGGTGCAATAATCTTTTTCATACAACCTTTTTTTAGATGCATGAAATTATAAACCGGGCCGTGCGTTGTCCGTGATGTTGGTCAGGCATAAAGCTGAGTGTAATCATGCAGGCAATAGTTAAAACTGTCTCTCTCCGGGGCTTCAGCAACCGGGTTTATTTGCCATCAAACAGAAAGCCGGTCATAAATATATAATATAGAAGATGGGGCATATTTAAACATCAAAACTTATCTTGTCTCCGGAATAATGGTGGAAATTTTCAGTGAACTTGTTTAGATTTTGAAATAAACTACACAGTTATACATAGTTTTTTAGCATAGACAGGGATAAAAGCGAAACAAAGATTTTTCATCGAAGATGAAAATACTATGATCTTTTATACTTCTCTTAATTACTGAATACATTTCCCCAAGTAATTACTATGGGTTAAAATAAGTCTGAACAACTTCAGTTAAAGGCACAAATTATAGTATATGAATACGAGAAGAGAATTTCTCAGGAATGCAATCCTGCTGTCTGGCGCTGCGGGCCTCTCCGGTAAACTGCAGGCGTCTATCACAAAAGCTGTTGCCATAGACCCGCAGCCGGGCAGCAGTTTCCTCGATGCGGAGCACGTAGTGATTCTGATGCAGGAAAACCGCTCTTTCGACCATTGCTTTGGCGCATTGCGCGGCGTTCGCGGGTTTAACGATCCAAGGGCTGTAACGCTGCCTGATAAAAACCTGGTGTGGCTGCAAACCAATAAAGCCGGCGAAACCTATCTGCCATTCCGTTTTGATATACGCGATACAAAGATCACCTGGATGGGCTCTGTGCCGCATTCCCGCTCCAGCCAGGTGGATGCAGATAACCGGGGCCGGTATGACCAGTGGCTGGATGCAAAAAGATCGGGCAATCAAAAATATGCGGATATGCCGCTCACGCTGGGGCATTATACCCGCGAAGACCTTCCTTTCAACTATGCCATGGCCGACGCTTTTACCGTATGCGATCAGAATTTCTCATCAGCCATGACCAGCACCTGGCCCAACCGCTTATTTCTTTGGGGCGGCACGATACGTGAGGAGAAAAACGATAGTTCAAAAGCCTATATCAGAAACGATATACCTTACGGCGAAGCACGCTGGAAAACTTTTCCTGAGAGGCTGGAAGAAAACGGGATAGCGTGGAAAGTATATCAGAACGATATTTCAGCCGGCGGCGGCTTTGAAGGCGATGAACGGGCATGGCTCTCCAATTTCGGCTGCAACCCGCTTGAATTTTTATCGCAATACAATGTGCGCTTTTACAGCCGTTATGTACAGAGCCTGCAAAAGCAAACGGAAACGCTTCCAAATGAAATAACAGAACTGGAAGGCAGGCTGGCGGCAACGCCGGCAACCGATAAAAGTTATGATAAGCTGCAAAAAGATATTGCAAAGAAGAAAGAAGTTTTAAACGATGCAAAAGGGCAGTTGCAACAGTGGAGCGCCGAAAATTTTGAGAACCTGTCTTCTTTTCAAAAAAATATTTATCAAAAGGCATTCACCATAAACGATGCCGATCCCGAGTACCGTACGCTTACGGCTTTAAAATATGACGATAATGGCGTGGAGCGTGCGCTCTCCGTTCCAAAAAGTGATGTACTTTACCAGTTCAGGCAGGATGTGGATTCCGGAAAACTGCCCACGGTTTCCTGGCTGGTGCCTTCGCAGAATATTTCCGATCACCCGAGCGCTCCCTGGTATGGCGCCTGGCTGGTGTCTGAAATTCTTGACATACTTACCAACAATCCTGACGTGTGGAAGAAAACCATTTTCATTCTTACCTATGATGAGAATGACGGCTATTTCGACCATATTCCTCCCTTCGTGGCGCCGGATCACAAAGAGACTTTAACCGGCAAATGCTCACCCGGCATACCCATTAACGGAGAAGAATATGTGCGGCTTGAAAACGAACTGCGCGATGGCATAGCAAAAAAAGAAGCCCGTGGCGGCCCGGTGGGCCTCGGGTTCAGGGTGCCGATGATCGTTGCTTCACCATGGAGCCGCGGCGGCAAAGTATGCTCACAGGTATTTGACCACACTTCTTCCTTACAATTCCTCGAAGAATTCCTGAATAAGAAATTTAAAAAGAATATAAGGGAAACCAATATCAGCGAGTGGCGCCGCGCCGTTTGCGGAAACCTTACATCGGCCTTTACTGTTTTTGATGAAAAAGAACAGGAAAGATTGCCCTTCCTGAAAAGAGACCTTTTTGTTGAAACCATTTATAATGCAAAATTTAAAGAGGAGCCATCCAATTTTAAAAAAGTAAGCCCGGAAGAAATACAGCAGATCAATCGCGATCCTGCCGCTTCATCGCTTATGCCGCAGCAGGAACCGGGAACAAAACCGGCAAACCCATTGCCTTACGAATTGTATGCGGGCGGCATATTAAGCAGGGATAAAAAAAGCTTTGAAATAAAAATGGAGGCCCGGAAAAACGTGTTTGGCGAAAAGGCGGCAGGCTCCCCGTTTAGTGTGTATGCGCCGGGCGAATATGTTTCGCTGGAAGCAGAAAAGGCCAGCCAAAAAACTTTTGAGCCACTGCGGCCCTGGCATTTTGCAGTAAAGGCCGGTGAAGCCGTTATAGAAAAATGGCCGCTGGGTAATTTTAAAGACGATCAGTATCATCTTCGCTTGTACGGGCCCAATGGTTTCTTCCGTGAATTTGCGGGCAATGCGCAGGACCCGGATATTCATGTGGATTGCGCATACCAAACCGATGTGGCCAATAAAAACCAGCTTACCGGCAATCTGATTGTAAGTATCGTTAATCTCAGCAAGATCAGTGCTTATGATATTGAGATTGAAGACAACGCTTACAAAGCGCCGCCCGTCTCAAAAAAGATCGGCCCCTCCAAAACAGAGGTTATCGCGCTGAACCTCTCGAAGAGCTTTGGCTGGTACGATTTTTCTGTTGGCCTGCCAAACAAACCGGGTTTTATAAAACGGTTTGCGGGGCGGGTTGAGACCGGTAAAGAAACATATACTGATCCTTTTATGGGAAGGGGATAAACAGGTTGCTGTTAATGATGAATTGCCGCATTTAAAAGGTTTAGTGAAGAAATTTGCAGGTAGGAAAATCCCGAAGGGGATTAAATTTTAATAGCCCCGAATTTTATTCGGGGGGAAATGAGGCAGGGTTGTTATTGAACCCCGGCGGGGTTCAATAAACTGGTGCCGATTCACCGCCGGTGAAACCGGCGGCTATTTATAGTAAAGCCCTTCGGGCTTATATAGACTCACGTTAAATTAATTACTGCAAACGCTGTTTTTGTTCCAGCAGCTTTGCCTTTAACTGTGCATAATCCACATCCTGCACGGCAACATGATTGTTGATAGCGATAACTGCGGCCGTGGCTGCAGATTCTCCCAGGATCATAAATACAGGCTCCATTCTTATGGAACCGAAGGCGGTATGGGAACCGGATACACATACCGGCACCAGCAGGTTATTGCATTGCCCTTTTTTTGGTATGATGGAACCGTAAGCAATGCTATATGGTTTGGGCGCAGCCACGCCAATATCACCTTCGTTCTGAACATAACCCTCATCCGTTACATAACGCTGTGTGTTATGCGAATCAAGGCTGTAAGACCCCATTCCCACAGGCTGGGGAACAGGCGATTTGCCCATCACTTCATTCTCCGTCATTACAAAAGCGCCGGTCATTCTTCTTGCCTCACGTATATAAAGCTGGTGAGGCCAGTTACCGTTATCTGTAAACTCATCTTTTGCAAGCCCCCATGTATTAAACTCCGCCTGCACATCTTTTGGAATGCGCGGATCGGTGGCAATAAAATAGAGCAAGCCTTTTTGATAGGTTTCGTGCTCTTTAATAATCTCCTTTCTCCTTGTATATGAAGCGTCAGGGTAATCATAGTTCATGCCTATATCGTCTGTGCTGAAAGGGCCATGATTATTGGTATCCGTTTTTTTATTGGGTATGGGGTCAAACTTATTAAACAGTTCACGCCAGCCTGCATTAAATACACGTACCAGCAATTCATATTGGGAAGGATCGTATCCCTGCGGTTTTGCAAAAGGCACCCTGTTTGCAGGCACATTGCTTAAACACATCCTGTAACAATACGCCTGGATTTTATCATCGCCCTCACCGTTTATGCCTGGCTTGTTTTCAGAAATCCGCGGCAATAAACCACTGGCGGGATCACCGGGCGTTTTATACGCCGATATAGGGGTTGAAAAATGATGCCCGTGCTGAAACACGCCTGTTTGCACCCCATTCCATTGTTCGTTGTATTTACTGTTGGCTTCCCTGCCCACGGTATATGACACGCCGGCAGCAGCCATCAGATCGCCTTCATAGGTGGCGTCAATAAACATCTTCCCGCTAAAGGTTTTACCGCTTAGCGTGGTAAAGGAAATGATGCTGCCGTTATGCTTTTTAACGCCCGTTTCCCTGTTCAGCCATTCGTTTCGCAGCACCGTGATACCGTATTCTTTAATCCAGTTTTCAAAAATATCCTCGGCTACATGCGGCTCAAATATCCACATGGTTCTTTCATTCCCGTCAATGGCCGGCGTGCCCTGTCCTTTATTTCCATACTGTGCTTTGCTTTGCCATTTCCAGGAAGAATCGGTTTGATAATGCAAATACACATAATGGTAAAATTCGCGCGCCAGCCCGCCAATAACCGATTTATCGCCGGTATCGGTAAACCCAAGGCCATTTGAGCTAAGGCCGCCCAGATGTGTATCAGGCGAAACAACAATCACAGTTTTACCTGCCTTTCTAACTTCTGCCGCCGCCGTTATGGCTGCACTGGTTCCCCCATAAATAATTACATCGGCTGTATAAACTTTGTTACCGGCAGTGAAACCGGCACAGGCAATATATATGATAAAAAGAATAGCCGGGAGATAAGCAAATTTTCTATGCATGATGAAGTATTAACAGAACAACTATGGTTATATAACGGAGCACACTGGTTAGGAAACGGCGCAATCTTCACAATCCCGCGATTCAATTAGCGGTGCCCGGCAAGATAATTATTGTGTTTTAATGTTTTCCTTAGACACATTTCTTACTTCCTGCAGCCAAACCTTATAGGCGGAAGCGGCGCTCCAGGTATTGCCTGCAGTGGCAAAATCGGTAAAGCATATCTCCTCGTTTTGCTGAACCAGCCCATCTGCCTCTTTGCGCAGCGGCACCCATATATCCAACAGCCCGCCATACTTACTGCCAGACACTCTGCAAGCTATTTTTCCATGCTCATCGAACCGTTCATACGCCTGGTAGAACGGACTTTCGTTATACCTCTTGTCCACCGCCAAAACCAACGGGCCATAGAGGAGTGCAACATGATACGGATCGTTTTCTAACCTGAAAGGGCGCACTTCCATTTCAAAACTAATCTCCACTACATCGCCCTTTGACCAATTCCGGTCAACCCTGGCATAATGATCTTTTATATCCGCTGCAACCTTTTCTCCATTTACCGTAATTGTAAACTGATGCGCCCATTCCGGCACCCGCAACAGTAGGGCAAACGCGGACATTTCACCTGGTATAACTTTTATCTGCACCCTGTTTGAAGCAGGATATCCAGTAGCCATTTCAATTTCTACAGGTTTCTTTTGGTCATTATTGAGTAGCAGACCGGCCTTTAGCGGTGTATAAAAATTTACAGCTACCATGTTCCTGCCTGCCAGTAAAGCTGCTTTGGCAGCTACCATAATACCTCGTGGCCCATTTGCAATGCAACAGTTCGTATGCATCCCGCACTGATCTTCACCCAGCACTTTTACACCTTCCATACCTATGTACTTGCTCCACGTAGATCCATCCGGCTTCATTGCTCCCAGCAGTGCATTATAATAGCCCTTCTCTATTTCGTTTGCCCATTTCCCGTCGCCTGTAACCTGCAATAATTGAAAACAAAGCTTTAACCACGTTACGGTAACGCAGGTTTCCATAGTATGTTTTGTGGGAACCGACTGCATGAACGCACCGCCAAACCAGCATTCCATACTTGCCCCGGACCCGGTAATCATTATTTCCGATTCGCATATATCATTTGCAGCAGCCAGCACTGCATTCAGGTAATCCTTTTCGCCTGTAACCCGATAGAGCTCCAATAAACCTTCATAACAAGACATCATTTCATAGGCTTTTTGCCCGTTATCCGGGCCGTACCATGATGAAGGTACCGGAAATCTTTTACCAACCGGAATATGATTCAGTGCTTTAATTATAAGTTGTGCAGACTGTGGGTCTTTCCATGAATCAACTATATATTTGGCAAAGTCAAGGTAAGGCTCGTTTTTCGTTACGCCATACAACCGGACAATGGGTTCTAATATAGATGCCGCAGCCATGCCCTTGTAGTTTCCTAAACGATAAAAAGGAATATCTGACTTTTTAACTGAAGTAATCACATAATCCGCCAGCTTTTTCATTGCGATCAGGGTGGCCCCGTCCCTCGTAAGGTCATAATAGTCCAGCAATCCCAACAGGCAATATTTCATTCCCCATATATCCCATTCTTTAAGACGATAAGCCGGCGCGTAATTTCCAATATACCCATCGGGCATTTGCGTAGCCAGTAGCCCATTAACCGCATTCTTTAATTTTTCCAACAGGCGCTTATCTTTTGTATAACGATAAGCATCTGCCGCAGAAGTAAGCCATTTACCCCAGAACTCCGATTGCCACTGCCTTTCCTCCTCTTTATGCCGAAAGGGCTCTACAAGATAATTCTCATCGGTTTTTAAAATACCGTTGTTGATGCACAGGTTTATTTTATTGCCAACGTACCCACTCATTACAAAAGCCTTATATTCCGGGATGTGTAAAACGTCGCCACTTTGCGCATACGAAAAACTCCTTGTTAAAATAAATAAACTAAAAACAATCAATCGGTTCATGTTATTATAAATTAGTTAACTACTGAAAACTTTGCGCCTTCTGCTTTTAATTGCTGCACCAGCCCGGAATATTTAATGTCCTGAACATTCTTGTTTTCATCTATTGCCAAACATGCGGCTACAGCGCTTGCTTGGCCCAGCTCCATAAAAGTAAACTCTATTCTGATTGATCCATACGCCACATGGCTTGCTGAAGGGCAGGCTGGCGCCAAAAGATTGGCACATTCTTCTTTTTTAGGAACAATGGCGTCGTAAGGAATGCCAAAAGGCTTCCACCAGTCGCCGCCGAATATAGCCCCTTCGTTATAGGCGTACCCGTTTTTTACAATTCTTCGCACACTATGCAGATCAGGGGGCCAAAAGGCAACGGCTACCGGATGTGGCAACGCCAAACGGGAATCTTTCCTGATATAGTTCTCCGTTATAACAAAGTCTGAAACAAGCCTCCGGCCATCTCTTACATAGAACATCCTGGGCCACCCGTTATTATCCGGGAACTCATCAGCGGCCAATCCCCATTGCTTCCATTCCTGTTGTAAAGCAGCATCCAACCTGCCTACTTCCTCATCATTTGAAAGAAAGTAAAATAACCCCTGTGTAAACCGGCGATGTTCTTGTAATATTTCACCCCTGCGTTTATAAGACGCAACAGGATATTCTTTATTCATTCCATAAAGATTGTGAGAAAGGTCGTGCCAGGCGCCCAGGTCTGTTTTTCCGTTAGGAATAGATACTACAGGAACATATAACTTTCCCCCTTTCCTTAAATAGCGCAAATAAATTTCATAATCGCTGCGCTTATACCCTTGCGGCATAGAAAAAGGAATTTTTTTGGAAGTGTCTCTGCTCAGGCACATCCTGAAACAGTATGCCTGAATGTTTTCATCGCCTGTTCCGGGCGTTCCCAAAGAATCCGGCTGAACAGTAACAATTAACCCGCTTTGCGGATCGCCGGGAATTACGTAAGGATCCACCTGTACTGCAAATTGTGCATGCCGGGTACCGTTCTGTATCCCGTTTTTTGTTTCATTATATTTTGCATTTGACTCACGCCCAAAAGTGGTGCTAACGCCGGCTGCAGCCATAAGATCACCTTCCGGCGTAGCATCAATAAATATATGCGCCCCCAATATAACATTGTTCTCCAGACAAATCTTCCGTATCCTGTTGCGAACTTTTACTACTCCGCCCTTTTCTTTTAACCGGGCATTTTTATACAGATGAACCGGGTACTCCTGCAACCATTTAGTGATCACTGCTTCCGCTATATGTGGCTCGAAACGCCAAAGCTCCGGTCGTTTTGCTTTAAGCTTTATCATTTCCTCAAACTCAGCCTGGCGGTGGTAACAGGCTGCAATGCGGCGATAAAATTCCAATGCCAATCCGCCAACGGCAGTACTATTCTGAAACTCGGCGTGATTATCAATATCTGTTCCGCCCAGGCCTTCTACATTCATGCCTCCAACATGCGCGGAAGGCTCCGCCAGGGCTACCTTTTTTCCCAGTTTAGCAGCCTGGATTGCAGCAATAA
Organism: Parafilimonas sp.; assembly: GCF_047606085.1. Taxonomy (GTDB): domain Bacteria; phylum Bacteroidota; class Bacteroidia; order Chitinophagales; family Chitinophagaceae; genus Parafilimonas. The sequence goes on along the minus strand of NZ_JASGEX010000234.1, from coordinate 17,801 downwards.
AGCCCGCAGAGCCGCCGCCATACACCACCACATCAAATTCTTCCACCTGCGCATTCTGGCCAAAAGAAGCAACACTAATCCATATAAAAAACAAACAGAGCAGCCGGACGCCAAAACATTTACAGGCATTATCTCTTCGCATATTAATATCCATCATTTTGAACTAAGGCAGGGTTAATGTCCATTTCGGTTTGCGGAATGGGAAACAGTTTATTAAAATCCTGTATGGCCGCATTCCTTGAAAAACTGTTTTCCTGCTGTACGGCATCTACAAGCGTGCCCGTTCTTACAAGGTCGAACCAGCGGTTGGCCTCAAAACAAAATTCTTTTCTTCTTTCCAATAACACCGAATCTTTAAATGCCTGTTTGCTCATAGTAGCCAGATCGCTCAGGCCGGCCCTTTCACGCACCTGGTTAACCGCCTGTAATGCTTCCGTACTGGGACCATTATTTACCTCATTGAGCGCTTCTGCATAAATCAGTAAAATATCGGAATAGCGCAGAATAGGAAAGCTGGTACCTCCCATGCCGCCAACTGTAGAAGTGAGGTCTGCAAGTTTCCAGAAAGAAACCGCATAAGCAGGATCTGTATTATCGGTGGATAGCTGCACAGTGGCGCCACTGGTGGGGTTTACATAAGAAGTTAAAAAAGTAACAGCTTTTCGTTTGTCCGCGTCCTGAAACAAATTAAACAAACCTGAGGTTACCCTGAATATGCCGCTTCCAGTGCCCGGCACAATGGGAGCGCCCCTGGGGGCATATCCTGTAGTAAAGTTATTGCCGTCTAAATCGGTAATATACTCTGCTTCAAAAAGCGATTCCTTTCCACCCCTGTTTGCCAGCGCATATACAGCCGCATAATCGTCCCAAAGCCCGTAAACGCCCATATCCATCACCTGCTTTGCATAGGTTGCCGCCTGCTGCCAGTATTCAGAACTTTGGTCAGTTCCGGCCCTTGTAAGGAATACTTTGGACAATAGCCCCAGCGAAGCTCCTTTGGTAGCTCTCCCCACATCTTCGCCGGTATAGGATACTGGTAAATAACCTGCTGCCGTCGTGAGATCTGATATGATCAGTTCATAAACATCATCCACCGTTCCCCTCGCAACATTTATATTGGTGAGGTCTGTAACTTCATTTTCTACTATAGGTACCCCGCCATAGAAACGCACCAGGTTAAAATAATGCAGGGCTCTTAAAAACAGCGCTTCTCCCAGGTATTGTTTTTTCAGGGTTTCATCCATTGTTATACCGGGTATGTGCGCTAATACAATGTTGCTCCGCTGTATGCCGGTGTAAGAAGCGCCCCATATACTTCCGGTAAAAGAATTTGTGGAAATAATATTGTAGTTCCAAAGAGCAACCCGGTCTGCATTACCGGTGAGAAAGGGCACCCCTTCGTCTGTAGCTACTGAATTGGGCGTTACAAATACTTCATCGCGGTACATACTTCGTAGCTGGCCGTACATGGCAATAGTGGCCGCATTAGCATCACTGGCTGTTTTATAATAAGTGCCGACAGACTGCGTATCGAGACGGCTTAAATCGAGTTTCGTGCAACCATTTATAACCACGCAGCATGCTATAATACTGATGACTGTATTTTTATTAATCATTCTTTCCATTGCAAAAATTTTAAATAATTAAAGGCCTATGTTCAATCCCAGAATAACGGTTTTGTTGGCCGGGTAGCTGCCATAATCCATGCCCTGACTGGTAGCAGAAGATCCTGAAAAATTCACTTCGGGGTCATATCCTTTGTATTTAGTGATCGTCCATAAATTTTGGGCCGACACATATACTTTTAGAAACCGGCCCTTTATTTTTTGAATGAACGATTGAGGAAGGGAATAAGAAAGGGCAATATTTTTCATTCTTATATATGACCCGTCCTCTATATGAAAGCTGGACAATATCCGCTGCCCTCCCAAAGAATTAGCCCGTGGTATGATATTGGAAGGATTGGTGGGCGTCCACCTGTTCACCACTGCCTTTGCCTGGTTATTATTTCCATTCAGATTATACAGATCAAACCGCTGAAAATTCAGGATATCGTTTCCAAAACTTCCCTGGAAGAAAACAGTCAGCTGAAACCCTTTATAGGATAACGTATTATTGAATCCGGATATATACTTTGGATAACCATTTCCTATTATAGTACGGTCATCATCATTAATCGTTCCGTTCCCGTCTAAATCTTTATACCGGATATCGCCCGGTGCTGCACCAGGCTGTGCAGACTGATCAATTTCATCCTGGCTCTGGAAAATACCGTCAAATACCCGCCCATAAAAATTCCCCAACGGGTTCCCTACTTTTAGCTGAACAGTGTTGTAAACCTGCAAATGCCCCGATCCGGTACCTGTTAAATAAGATTCGCTTCCATCTAATTTTATCACCTTGTTTTTATTGAATGACAGGTTGAAATTGGCGTCCCAGGCAAAAGCACGTTCGTTGCCAAGCGAGGTGGCAAGCGCCAGTTCAAGCCCCTGGTTACGCACTTGGCCAATATTGGAAAGAGACGAGCTATATCCCGTAGTTTGCGGAATGCTAACAGAGAACAGAAGGTTGTAAGTGTTTTTAATATAGTAGTCTGCGGTAAACCGGATCTTATCGTTTAAAAAGCCAAGGTCAAGCCCCGCATCTAATTGTTTGTTGCTTTCCCAACCCAGTTTATAATTGCTGATGATATTAGGTACACCGCCAATGCGAATCGCCGGGCTGGCGCCGCCCAATATAGCCGTGCTGCCAACAATAGTGGCCATGTAGGCATAATCGCCTATGGCCTGGTTACCGGTAAGGCCATAGCTCGCCCTCAGTTTGGCGTCACTGATCCATGAAAGTCGTTTAAAAAATTTTTCATCGGATATTCTCCAGGCAAATGCCCCGGAAGGGAAAAAGCCGTATTTGTTACCCGGGCCAAAACGGGAAGAACCATCTGTTCTGGCAGTTAAGGTCAGTAAATAACGATTATCATACCCATAATTTACCCTTGCCAGGTAGGAAGTCAATGCCCATTCAGCCACGCCCGAGCTGGGAGCCGCCAGGGTAGCGCCTAACCCAAGATTATTATACAAAGCAAAATCATTATTAAAATTAGAAGCAGAAGCGCCAAGCGTTTCATTATGATAAGCCTGTGCCGTATAGCCTATTACTGCGTTTATATTATGTTTATCAAAAACATGTTTATAATTCAATGTATTTTCATTGAGCCAGTTAATATTTTGAGCGGTGGCAATGCTGGCTTGGCCATTTACACTGGAGCCAAGCCCTATTAACCGTGTTGCATAATAATTCTCCTTGCTGTTAAATAAGTCGGCCCCAAAAGTTGTTCTAAAACTAAGGTCTTCGTTGAATTTTATTTCTGCATACGCATTGGCCAGCAAACGGATTACCTTGTATTGATCTGTAACCTCCTTAGCAAGGCCCAAAGGGTTATCAACAAGATTACCGTTCAGGGCGCTCAAATCCCTGTAATAAACGCCCGTACTATCATAAACCGGCCATATCGGGGCAAAATTAAGAGCGGCATTGGTTACGCCTCCGGCGGCTCCGCCGTCCGTTTCTGTACGAGAATTGTTGGAAACGGAATGCGTGCCCAACATGGATGCTCCCATTTTAAACCAGGGTTTTACCTGCCTGTCCAGATTGGCTCTTAATGAATACCGTTTAAAATAGGAACCAACGATAATGCCTTCCTGCTCAAAATAACTGCCTGAAATTGCATATTGCGTTTTAATGTCGCCACCGTTTGAGCTAAGTTGATAACTCTGGATGGGAGCCTGCTGAAAAACCACATCCTGCCAGTCGGTGCCCTTACCCAGGGCAGAAGGCAAAGGCCTGTCTGCTGAAGACCCATCGAAATAAGCTGTTCCGCCGCCATTTATCCTTGCCTCATTAATAAACTCAGCATATTCCTGCGCGTTTAGCAGCCCTATTTTTTTTCGCAATTTCTGAATGCCATAATATCCATCAAAATTTAGATTAGATTGCCCGTTTTTACCTCTTTTTGTAGTTATAATCACCACGCCATTACTGCCCCTGGATCCATAAATAGCTGTGGCCGATGCATCTTTAAGCACGTCTATAGATTCAATATCCTGCGGATTTATGGAGTTCAGATCTCCCACAGGATACCCATCTATAACGTATAAAGGATCGTTACCGGCGTTTACAGAACCGGTGCCTCTGATGCGTACCGTGGTTCCACCGCCCGGTTTATTTGAATTGGCTGTAACCTGCACCCCTGATACCCGCCCCTGGAGCGCTCTGTCTAAAGACACCATCGGAGTTGATTTAATATCATCCTCACCAATAGTTGAAACAGCGCCCGTTAAATCTTTTTTCTTTACAGTGCCATAGCCCACCACAACTACCTGGTCTAACGATGTTATATTCAGGTCTAAAACAACATTTATAATACCTTGATTGCCTACCACAATTTGCCTGGTATTATACCCCACATAAGAAAAAACAAGCGTATCGCCGGCAGAAGCATTGATGGTATAATTGCCGCTTTCATCAGAATACACCCCTCCGGTTTCATTCTTAACGGTTATACTAACGCTTGACAAAGGCTCGCCAGAGGCATTTGTGATCTTTCCTTTTATAATTGGCTTCGTTGCGCTATTATCATAAACAATCAGAATCTGATTGTTTACCTGCTTATAGGTAAATACTGTGTTGGCAAGTATTTTTTGAAGCGCTTCGGCTACAGTTAATTTTTTGGCGGAAAGGTTTATATTCTTAATATTTTTAACCTCATCGTACCGGTACATAAAATGAAAGGGGCTGGCTGCTTCAATTTTCTTTAGCGCATCCGGCAGGTCTTCATTATGAAGGTTAAAAGAGATGGTAAATTCATCTATGCTTTGGCTTCTTGAAGGCGTTGCAAACAGCAACTGAAAGGAAGTGGCAAGCAAAAACGTAAATGCAATAGATCCGGTGCGCATGAGCAATTTTATTCCTGGTTTTTTATAGAATAACCGTAGTTTTTTTAAACATACGGGCACAGAACTTTCTCCTGCAGTTAAGGAAAGAATCATAACTTCGATTGGTTTTAATGTAATGAGAAGCCTGATAACACAGGCAATATGTTAAAACATGGCTGTGCACCGATGGCGGTCGGGGCAACAGCAAAAAATCTACCTCTGAATTTTTTTCAGGGGTATTTTTATGGGCTTTTGCATCCTGGTATCATGGCAAACGAATTTTATGCGGTTTAAAAATAATTGCGCTGTTATTTATATATTTCAATTACAGAGCCGCCATTGGCATACCTGTAGTTGATCCCGTTAAAAACACAAATGCTGTTAAGCGCTTTATCTATATCATCATCAGCCGAAAAAGTAGCCGTGAAGCGTAATGCTTCAATCTCCCTGTCCTTGATCTGAATAACCGTATGGTATTTATCTTCCAGTATTTTTGAGGCTTCTGCTATGGTAAGGTTATCAATAAACAACGCTTTACCCTGCCAGCCCAGGTAATCTTCATTTGCCACAGTTTGCGTTTGCGCTGTTATGCTTTCTTTATTATACACTATTTGCTGGCTGGGCATTATTTCACCAATCACTTTACGGTCATCGCTCACTCTTACCCGGCCTCTTCTTACTGTAACGGTTATGTTCTTTTCACCATTAATGGCCTTTACGTTAAACGCCGTTCCAAGCACGGTTACCTGCACTTTGCCTGTATGCACAACAAACGGTTTTGAAGCATTATGCTGAACGTCAAAAAAGGCCTCGCCATTTAAAAAAACGTCCCGTGTTTTTATATTGAAATTCTTTGAATAATCCAGTGCGCTCCCTGCACTTAGTATAACAGCGCTTCCATCAGGAAGCGCAATCACACGGTTTTGCCCGTGTTCTTTATCTGCCTTGGCCACTATATGTGCAAAAACCCCATTGCGCTTATTTTCTGCAAACGGCTGTTGCCTGGCAGCGGGATGGTATAAAATAAAAACACCGGAGAAAATAATTATAACAGCAGCGGCGGCAATTATTTCTTTCTTGTATAAGGCATACCAGGGCGCAACCGCATTACCAGCGCCCATACCGGCTCTGATATCATCCCTCAGCCTGGATTTTTCTTCTTTGCTAAATGTTTTAAGCACATCATCTGTATTTTCAAAAAGCTCGTAATAGCTTTCCAGAAAGCGGATTTCTTCTGCCGAAGCTTCACCCTGCATGTATTTGGCAAGCAACTTTGAAAAGTATTTTTTATCCATAAAAAGTATATATGGCAATGATGGATGAAGTAATGATCCGGAAACCTGAAAAAGTCCTACGCGCGTGAAAAATTTTTTTTGAAAAGATTTACAGCTTAAGAATGATGCACATGATAACTGTAGCCACAAGTATTTTCGACAGCGATAGTTTAAGAAAATGAACAGCTTTGCCTAACTGGTTTTGCACGGTTTTTCTTTTTATATCAAGCCGGAGCGCAATTTCTTTTGTGGGAAGCTGCTCATGAAAACGCATCTGAAAAATGGCGCGCCTTTGCGGAGGCAGCGTAGCAAGAAGGTTTGCATAGGCTTCCATAAATTCTTCAACAGCAATCCTGGAATCGGGCAGGGCACTGGTTTCCCGCAGCGTGTCGGCTATATTGAAAAAAGAGTGGTGCGCCTGTTGCTTTAATAATATTTTAAGCGTATTATTTCGAATGGCTGCATGCAGATAGGCTTCAAAATTAACAGCACAAAAAGATGCCCTTTTCAACCATATTGTTGCAAAAATTTCCTGCACCACATCTTTTGCGTCTTCCTTATTTTTTAAACGCTTATACGCCTGGGAATAACACTTCTCCCAATATTTATTAAATAACAAATCAAACGCTTTTTGATTACCTGTTTTAATCCCGGCAAGCAGCAAGCTATCGTCCAGACTGTTTAATTTCATATATGTTGCATCTAATCAATTGGCATTGCAATGTAAAATTATTCATTAAAAAGCAGGTATAAACCATAGAAAATTCAAATTTGCCAGGCACTATAATTTAAAATGGCTGTTGCCATACAGGCTGATTGCTCTAAACATGAGCCGGCTGTTCAAAAAATCAAATTAATACAACCCTGTTTTAAAAAGAGCTTTTATATTAGCCGAAATATATTCCTTTGTAATACATCTAATGATCGCTAAAAATTCTCAGCATTATGACAACACTTAAAGGCCCCGGCATTTTTCTTGCCCAGTTTTTAGGCGATGAAGCGCCGTTCAACAGCCTAAAGTCTATTTGCGAATGGGCAAAGGACTTAGGCTTTACCGGTGTGCAGATACCCACATGGGATGCACGCTGCATTGACCTGCAAAAAGCAGCCGAAAGCAAAACCTACGCAGACGAACTGAAGGGAACAATCAATGAACTGGGATTGGAAATAACGGAGCTATCCACGCATTTACAGGGGCAACTGGTTGCCGTGCACCCGGCTTATGATGTTTTGTTTGACGGCTTTGCACCGGAACAATACCGCAACAATCCAAAGGCCAGGACCGAATGGGCAGTACAGCAATTAAAGTGGGCGGCAAAAGCATCCCAAAATTTAGGATTGAATGCACATGCCACATTCAGCGGCGCTTTGTTGTGGCAAACCCTTTATCCCTGGCCGCAACGGCCGGCAGGCCTCGTTGAAACAGGCTTTACAGAACTGGCCAGCCGATGGCTGCCCATCTTAAATACATTTGATGAATATGGCGTGGATTTGTGTTATGAAATCCACCCGGGCGAAGATTTGCACGATGGCGTTTCGTATGAAATGTTCCTGGAAAAGGTAAATAACCATGCACGCGCCTGCCTGCTGTACGATCCTTCCCATTTTGTGTTGCAATGCCTCAATTACCTGGAATATATAGACAACTACCATGAGCGCATCCGCATGTTTCATGTAAAAGATGCGGAGTTTAACCCCACAGGTAAACAGGGCGTTTATGGCGGCTATCAAAGCTGGATCAACAGGGCAGGAAGATTCCGTTCATTGGGCGACGGTCAGGTTGATTTTAAATCTGTATTCAGCAAACTGGCGCAATACGATTTTAAAGGATGGGCCGTAATGGAATGGGAATGCTGTTTGAAACATCCGGTTGACGGCGCCACAGAAGGCGCTAAATTCATAAAAGACCATATTATTCATGTAACGGAGAAAGCCTTTGATGATTTTGCATCCGCAGGCGCCGATGAAAATTTAAACAGGCTGGTACTGGGATTGTAGAGATATAAGTTCAATAAAACTTATATCATGAAATATATCCCGGTTATTGCAGGTTTGGCAATGTTGGCATCATGCGGGGGAGGAACGGGGCAAACAGCTGCGAGTGACAGTGCCAATGCTACGCAGCATTTGATTAACACCGGCAGTGTACCGCACACAGATTCAGCAGATATTAATTTGGGTGCAAGGTTAATTGCAACAAATGATTGCCTTACCTGCCATAAAATAGAAGAGAAAAGCACAGGGCCTGCTTATAAACAGATTGCGGATAAATACGATTTTAACCAGGGCAATATTGAAAACCTTGCTACAGCAGTTATTAAAGGCAGCAGGGGGTTATGGGGCCAGGCGGTAATGACGCCGCATCCTAATGTTACGTACAGTGAGGCAGAAGCCATGTGCCGTTACATATTATCGTTAAAGAATTCTGCAGATAGCTTAAAATAATTTGCCATTCATTAATCAGCATCAATAAATTTGTGACATTATTTTGACAATAAACTTGTTTATGCTTTTTTAAACCAATCACACAGATGCGTAGAATCAAGCATTAAAACGGTGTTAGTGGTTCACCAAGGCCTGAACAAGCTGAGTCTATTATCTCATTTCTAAAAATCAGAACCAATTGAAAAAGTATTTTGTAACTGTTGCAATACTTGCTGTAATTGCAGCCTGCAACGACAGCGGATCTAAAAGTGAAAGTTCAGATTCTTCAGAATCTTCATCTGCCGCACCCGCCAACGATCCGTCTTCCAATCCCGATTATCAGAAAGGTTTGGCGCTGGTGGCTTCAAATGACTGCCTTACCTGTCACAAAGTAGATGAAAAAGTTACAGGGCCTGCATACAGGGATGTTGCCAACAAGTTTGAAAACACGCCTGAAAATGTAAGCATGCTTGCTCAGAAAGTTATTAACGGCAGCGTAGGCGACTGGGGCCAGGTGGCCATGACGCCCCACCCTGCATTGTCACAGGCAGACGCAGAGCAAATGGTTAAGTACATTTTACTATTAAGAAATAAATAAAACCTCATGAAACTATTCAACGCAATTGCTGCCGCAGCCATACTTTTTGCAGCATGTAATTCTTCGTCTTCCAATACTGCGGAAGCAACAGACACAACAGCTACGGCAGATGCAACCACAGAAACTTCATCGAATGATACAGGATGGGTTTCTTTGTTTGATGGATCAACCTTGAATGGCTGGCATGCGTTTGGGCAAACCGAAGCCGGCAAATGGTCGGCTGACAGCGGCGCCATTCAACTTCATTCAGCTTCAAAAGCAGAAGGCGGCGACCTTGTAAGCAATGACAGCTTCGGCAATTTTGATTTAAAGCTTGATTGGAAAATATCCAAAGACGGCAACAGCGGTATTTTATTTTATGTACAGGATGACAAGGCGAAATACGAAAACACTTACAAAACCGGCCCTGAAATGCAGGTGCTGGATGATGAAAGAAATGAAGACAATAAGACGCCCACACACCGCGCAGGAAGTTTGTATGATATGATACAGGCAACCCCCGGCGCAGTAAAACCTGCGGAGGAATGGAATACTGCGGAAATAGTAAGCAATAATGGCAAGCTTGATTTCTATTTAAACGGCGTGCACGTTGTGAACACTACTATTTTCGATGATAACTGGAAGAAGATGATTGCCGGCAGCAAGTTTAAACAATGGCCTGCCTTTGGCACTTTTCAAGAAGGGCATATTGCGCTGCAGGATCACGGACATGATGTTTGGTACAGGAATATTATGATAAAGAAATTATAGAAAACTCATCCTTCAGATAAAACGGGCTGTTCTTTTTTTTAGAACAGCCCGTTTTTATTTTTGGGAATGGCGTGTTGTAAAAACCTTAATGGGAACTGTTAATTGCCGCTTGTTTCTATTAACAGCAGCATTGCATCCTGGCTCAGCGCATCAAAATCAAATTCAGCGCTTACACCTTCAAACCGTAAACTGTCTTTTTCCTGTATCAGCCTGTCCTGAAATTCAAAAGCGCCTTCAATCACATATACAAAAAGATTGGGGATTTGCCTGCTGTATGGAAATATGCCTTTAGAACGAAGATCGTATTTAGCGATATAGGCTTTTGTAGCGCCGGTGGAAGATGCAAATAAAGGCAGGATCGCATTCCTGGTATTTATATTGAAAGGATTGATTGAATAACCCGCATGCGCAGGTATGGGTGTGTTTTTACCAGGCTTTAACCAAACCTGGATAAAATCTACAGCCTGCGATGGATAGGGGTTGGTTATTTTAACCGTATCACCGGCCCGCAACTGCAGCCTGCCACATTCACCCGCGGAAACATAGATATTTTCTTCTTCATTCCGCCTCACTTCTAAGCCACCTGCTATGGGTATTAAAAAAATTTCCTGCAGCAAAGCAATATGGATCAGGGTGCTGCATTCGGCAGCCAGCATATCTTCATTAAACGCGATCAGCTCCCCAAACGGCTCCCTGCCTTCCAGCTTAAAATTTCCAAAGTTGAATATATGGTAACTGCACAGCCCTTTATGCTCTGTTTTACCACGCCTCCCGGCTAAAAGTATCCTTGCTTTTATTGTATTATCCATTCGCATGAGAAAAACTTAATAAGCTATGCTGTGCGTTAACGTATAGCCGCTTGATACGCTTCCCGTTACCGTAGCCAGGGCAATGTCCAGAAGTGTTCCCGACTCATACGTTGCACTGAAAATATTATCATCAGCATTTGCTATTCCCTTCTGGCCATGGGAGGCATACGCTCCTTGTGCATACACAGTGCTGGTAATATCTTCAGGAAATGCAATCTGGGCCACTACCAGGCTGTTGCCGCTTGAATCGTAAGCATGAATATGTATATGCGTAGTGCGCCCTTCGTACCAGCCGGGATAAATACTGGTAAATTCCACAATGCCGGAACTATCAGTGGTTTGCCTGCCGCGTAAAAAGTTTACAGACTGGTAATTTGTTGTTTGGGTGGAGCCGCTGCCGCCATATTGTGAATAATTGCCCTCGGCATCGCAGTGCCATATATCCACAATCACATCTGCCGCCACAGAACAATTGTCTGAATAATCCTGTATGGTTATAGCAATGGAAAGCGCCGTGCCTTCCCTGTCTGAAGTAATATCAGACATTACCAGCTCTTCCGGGTTTTTGGTGGGATAAGGCCCTTCGGTAACTGTGGGATATTGAGAGCATGTTCCAGAACTGCTATCATCATCATCGTCGTCGTCATCGCTTCCGCTGTCATCCGTACCGGATTCTTTCGTGCAGGAATTAAAAAAATACACAACAGCCACAGACCCTAAAGCCTTAAAGCCCTGCTTTAAAAATTCTTTTCTTTCCATAAAAGGTCATTAAATGTTATCCAAATATTTCTGATAAAGATATAACGCAGCAATTTTCTGACAATTGTTTGACAATTTATGTTACCCCTGCCATGAGGTGAAATGCACAATATCTGCGGTGAAAGGGTGAAAACGCGTACTCTGCAAGGTGTAAAAAAGTGATTTTGTATTGTTCGGTTTTAGCTCCCCTCTCCTTTGGAGAACTTGTCCCGACCATTCGGGAGAGGTTAGGGGGTGAGGTCTGACAATGAAATATTATTCACTAATTCATCCCTTGCACATTATAATAGTAAGTAAATGTAAAGCAGAAGCTTGCAGATCAAAGGTATCTTCTTATCTCTTCTGCCAGTTCGCCTTTCGTAATGGGCACGCCCATTACCTTATTGTAAGCTTTGGCATCAACCAGGAATTTATCACGGATAATTTTAATCAGTTGACCGTTATTGATTTCAGGAATTAATACGGTATCAAAGCTGTGCAATATCTCGCCCAGGTTTTTGGGAAAAGGCCGCAGGTAGCGTAAATGCGCATGGCTTACCGCATGGCCTTCGGCCTGCAACTGCCTGGCAGCGCTTTCAATGGCGCCATACGTGCTGCCCCATCCTAATACGAGCACTTTTCCTTTTTCGGGCCCACTGTCTAAGGTTTGCAGGGGAATATAATCCGCTATATTTTCCACTTTTTTCTCGCGTATGTTCACCATTAACTGGTGATTTTCGGGATCATAGCTTACATTGCCCGTAATATTTTGTTTTTCAATACCGCCAATACGGTGCTCCAGGCCGGGTGTGCCCGGTATAGCCCAGGGGCGCACCAGTTTTTCATCTCTTTTATAAGGCAGGAATTTGTGCTCGTCTTCTTCCAGGTCTGTCTTGAATTTTACGTGTATCGGCTGCAGGTCTTCACTCTTTGGAAAGCGCCAGGGCTCGGCGCCGTTGGCGATATAACCGTCGCTCAACAATATAACCGGTGTCATGTGCCGGAGCGAAATCTTCACCGCTTCAAATACCGCATCAAAACAATCGCTGGGCGTACGGGCAGCAATTACCGGCATAGGGCACTCGCCGTTCCTGCCGTAATAAGCCTGCAGCAGATCGCTCTGCTCTGTTTTAGTAGGAAGCCCGGTGGAAGGGCCGCCGCGCTGCACATCTATTATCAATAATGGAATTTCGAGCATCACGGCCAGACCCATCGCTTCTGCCTTCAAAGCCATGCCCGGCCCGGAAGTGGTGGTTACGCCAATACTGCCGCCATAGCTGGCGCCGACAGCAGATGTGATGGCTGCAATTTCATCTTCGGCCTGGAAAGTTTTTACGCCAAATGCTTTATGACGGCTTAATTCGTGCAGAATATCGGAGGCGGGGGTAATGGGATAACTTCCCAAAAACAAAGGCAGGCCGCTCTTTTCGCTGGCGGCAATTAAGCCGTAGGCCAGCGCCTGGTTGCCCATAATGCTGCGGTAAGTGCCGGGCGGCATCTTAGCCTTTTCAACTTTATAACGCGCCGTAAAAGTTTCGGTGGTATCGCCGTAATTATAACCGGCCTGCAATACCTTTATATTGCTAGCAAGAATGTTTTCCTTCTTTCCAAACTTTTCTTCCAGGTAACTGATGGTGCTATCAAGGCGGCGGTTATACATCCAGTACAAGAAGCCCAGCACAAACATATTTTTGGCACGGTCTTTTTCCTTCATGCCCAGCTCCGGAAAATCCTTCAGCGTTTCGCGGGTAAGTTTGGTCACATCAATTTTAAGTACATCGTAAGCATCAAGGCTGCCGTTTTCCAGGGGGTTAATACCATCAATATAATTGGCGAGGCGAAGGTTTTTGGCATCAAAGCCGTCAATATTCGCAATAATTTTCCCGCCTTTTTTCAAAAAGGGCAGGTTCGCTTTCAATGCTGCGGCGTTCATTGCCACCAGCACATCGCACATATCGCCCGGCGTAAACACCCGGTCGGAAGAAAAGTGTAACTGGAAGCCGCTCACGCCCGGTAAAGTGCCTTGCGGCGCACGAATTTCTGCGGGAAAATCGGGGAAAGTGGCCAGGTCGAGGCCAAGCAGGGCGGTATTATTGGTAAACTGGGTTCCGGTAAGCTGCATCCCATCGCCGCTGTCGCCGGCAAATTTAATCACTACGTCACTCAGCAAAACATCTTGTCTTTCCATATCTCTTAAAAAAATGGGTGCAAAGTTAGTTATATAAAAATTCAGCGCCGGCAATTTTGGCAATTCGTGCAGAATTGCTTTTACGGTAAACCCGTTCATTGCCTTTACAAAATTCGCACAAACCAGCCGCAGGGTATTAACGATTTGCGAAATAAGTTGGAGATATATAAGACTTCCGGCATAATTGATCGCCTGGTGTAACAACCGCGCCTGCGGAAAATATTTACCAGGTTCTTGCCTGGATTATCCCGGATAGCCGGAGAACAGGAACATTTTTCAATTTTAATACAGGCCACCATCCCCTATCTTTATGCAGTATGAAAAAAATCATCACTACCGCACTTTTATTTTGTTTTTCTTTCAGTCTCATTGCACAAAAAACTGTCGCTGTAAAAAGGCAAACGCCTTTAATGGGCTGGTCGAGCTGGAATAATTTTCATGTAAACATCAGTGAGCAGCTTATTAAAGCCCAGGCAGATGCCATGGTTGCATCAGGCATGAAGGATGCCGGCTACAGTTTCATTAATATAGATGATGGCTTTTGGGGCGGCAGGGATGAAAAAGGTTATATCAAGCCCCATCCCACACGCTTTCCCGGCGGCATGAAGCAACTAGCGGCTTATATTCATTCAAAAGGTTTAAAAGCGGGCATTTATTCTGATGCAGGCCTGAACACCTGCGCCTCCATGTGGGATAAAGATACCATTGGCAGCGGCATGGGTTTATACGGGCATGAATACCAGGACCTGCATCAAATGCTGGTTGACTGGGATTATGATTTCATAAAAGTTGACTGGTGCGGCGGGCAGGCTATGGGCCTTGATGAAGAAGTGAGCTATACCAGGATCAGTAAGATTATTAAACAACTACGGCCCGGCGCCATCTTCAATGTTTGCCGCTGGCAGTTTCCGGGCAAATGGGTTTGCGGTGTGGCTGATTCCTGGCGCATATCGGGCGATATTGATAACACGTTTGAAAGCATCCTGAAAATAATAGACTTAAATGCCGGCCTGTGGCGCTATGCGGGCCCCGGCCATGTGAATGATATGGATATGCTGCAGGTGGGCAGGGGCATGACGTATGAGGAAGATAAAACACATTTCTCCATGTGGTGCATGCTGGCTTCGCCTTTGCTGGCCGGCAATGATCTGACCACCATGTCGAAAGAAACAATTTCCATTCTTACCAATAAAGAAATGATTGCCATTAACCAGGACCCGCTGGTTTACCAGGCCAGAAAAATAATGGGCTATGGCGAGCAGGAAGTATGGGCAAGGCCATTAATGCATACCATGAGCGGGAAAGTGGCGGTAGCCTTATTAAACCGGTCGGCCGCAGCAGCCAATATTCCGTTTAATGTTGACTCGGTTGGTTTAAAAGCAGCAAAGGGCTATACAATACATGATGTATGGGCCCATACATCATCCGGGCGGCAAACGCAACCGCAGCAAAACTTTAAAGTGCCGCCGCATGGCATTGTGGTACTGGTGATAACAGGCGAGTCATCACCTTTTAATATTTTTCAGAAGGAATAAAACAAACAGACTGGCTCAGTCTAAAAGACTGAGCCAGTCTTATCAGGGGGAACATCATCATTCAGGCTTTTCCAGGCTTTCCTGCCAGCTTTTAAATTTATTCCTGTCCACCACAAGCCATACCACATCATCCCATTCAAATACGGTGGAAGAATCAGGGTTGAGAATGCGTTCATTGCCTCTTTCAATGCCTATTACCAGCCCTGCGGTTTTTTCGCGAATGCGGGAGGCGCGAATGCTGAGCCCTTTCAGCCGGTTATATTCATCCACCACAATTTTCTGAAGCACAATATTGGCTATCTCGGCATTTTCCGATTCCGTTACATCTGTATTTTCAAACACGGGTTTAAAAACCTGCATCTGCTCATCCGTGGCAATAATGCCTGCATGGTCAAACGGCAGCAGCTTATCATAACGGTTAGGGGCATGCATGAGCTTATTTCCGCGCTTTATATACGCTATATTGATGCCGTACTTTTCACGCCAGGCAAGCTCCAGCAGCGTTTTGCCGGTATAATCGGCATTCGGGTTTACTTCCATATCAATAATGCCGGCAGACCAGGGCAGCAACTGAGACTGCAGGCTGGCATTTTTCTTAAACAGTTCTTCCGGTGCATTATCTTTTAATGCGGCTGTTTCCCTCGCATTCAGGTTACTCAAAAAGCTGCGCTCGATACGATGGTAAAACTGTTGTATCTTTTTGGAGAAGAGATATAAAAACCCAATGGCGACGGGCATTATCAGCACTACAGACGCTTTTGCCGATATTAATCTGTCCACCCAGAAACCGATCAGCCCAATCCCTATCAAAATTCTTATAATCTCAATAATGAGCAGGGGCCCTTTGCTGTATTTTTCATCAAGCCAGAGCTCCCGGTAAGCCAGGCTGTCGGGTTTCCTCGTTATAAGCGCCCATAAAAAAGGAGCGCCTGATGCAAGCAGGATAATAAGCGAAACAATGCCGGGCCAGGTGCGGCCTGCCATATTCTCTTCAAAAAAAGGCAGCAGTACATTCAATGCCAGCAGGCTGAGCGTCAGCAGTATAAAAGCATTGGTAAACACAATTTTCACGTAAGAGCGCAGCACTTTTTTCCAGGCGCTTTCCGCCTGTATTTTTTGTGTGCCCGACGAATAATTTTCAATAGCCGTTACAAATTTTTTTGGCAGGATACGCAGTAAAAAATTGTAAAACGGTTCTGAATATTTAATAAGATAAGGCGTGGTAAATGTGGTGATGGCCGATGCGCCCACCGCCACCGGGAAAAGAAAGTTGCTGATAACGCCCAGGTTAAGCCCCAGCGTAGCCACGATAAAGGCAAACTCCCCTATCTGCGCCATGCTCATGCCCACCTGCACTGATTGCTTTAACGGCTGCCCGGACAGGATGGCGCCCAGCGTGGTGCTAAACATCTTGCCCGCTACCGTAAGCAGCGTAACGATAAGTACCGGCCATTTGTACGCTATCATGGCGGCAGGGTCTATCAGCATGCCCACCGATATAAAAAATACAGCGCCGAACAGGTCTTTCACCGGTTTAATGATATGTTCCACCCTTTCGGCTGAAGTTGTTTCCGCAAAAATGGAACCCATGATGAAAGCGCCCAGTTCAGCCGAAAAACCAACTTTGGTGGCCAGTATTACCATGCCGAGGCAGAGGCCTGTGGAAAGAATAAGCAGCGTTTCATCATTAATGAATTTTTTCGCCTTCTTTAAAAAAGTAGGCAGCAGGAATATACCCATAATAAACCACAGCGCCAGGAAGAACAACAGCTTTAAAACGGTTTGCAACAGCTCGCCGCCTTTAAACTGCTGCTGTACAGCCATGGTGGAGAGCAATACCATCAGCAATATCACCACGATGTCTTCTACCACCAGCACGCCAAATACCACGTTGGCATACCGTTTTGTTTTTACGCCCAGCTCTTCAAAAGCACGAATGATAATGGTGGTGGATGAACTGGCCAGCATGCCGCCCAGGAAAATACTGTCCATTCTCGACCAGCCCATCCAGGTGCCGGTTAAATAGCCGCCAATTACAATGAATATGATCTCTGTAAATGCAGTAATGGTAGAAGCGCCGCCCACACGCACCAGCTTTTTGAAACTGAACTCAAGGCCCAGGCTGAATAAAAGGAAGATCACGCCTATTTCGGCCAGTGTTTCAATATTGTCGTGGCCGGCCACGGTAGGCGTAAGGGAAAAATGCGGCCCCACCAGAAAACCGGCAATAATATAACCCAGCACCAGCGGCTGTTTTATCTTCTTGAAGATTAATGTGGTGATGGCGCCCGTTACAAGAATAAGCGCTAAATCTTCTATTAATTTCGGCAAATGGCCCATACCGGTTCATCATTGATTTTTTGCAGGCATGCGCCCTGCCTGCGGAAGATACAAAAACAATAACTGAAGTGGCAAAAGAAAGCTGCGTTATAGTAAACACAGGATGAATTTGTGCATTGGCTGTTTGCACCTGCTTTATAGGATTGTAAGATGATCTCACATTCCTGCACGTCATTCCCCCGACGCGTTGGGGGAATGACGTGCCAGTGGTTAT
>NZ_JASGEX010000233.1:0-38344 GCF_047606085.1 Parafilimonas sp. | reverse complement strand
GCCAGAGCGGGTTCTGGCCCCTCTCCTTTGGAGAACTTGTCCCGACCATTCGGGAGGGGTTGGGGTGAGGTCAAACATTGAAATACAAGATTTTAAATTATTTAGTCGGACAATAATTATATAGGATACATATTATATGATATTGCATGTTTAGCAAATCATAGTGTTTTCATCTTTCATGAAAAATTTTCTGCCTTTTTTATCAGCTATGCCAAAAACTATAATTCTTATATGTTTGTTTTTTAAAAGTGTAAGCAAGCCTTATGCTAAAATTTTGTAAATGATGGTAAGATTATGACATGCATCAGTAAATATTTTATTAAGAACAGGCATCCTGATAATTTATCTTATTTTATGCGCAGCCTCAAATAAACATCTGTAAAAAACGCTTACTTTTGGCGCGTTGAGCAAGAGAATTTTAGACTGCATACATTTTAATAATAGAACAAACTGATTGCATCAATGTCAACGAAGGTTAATAAAATAGGCGTTTTAACATCAGGGGGAGATTCTCCAGGCATGAATGCAGCTATCAGGGCTGTTGTACGAACGGGGATTTATTACGGCCTTGAAGTTTTCGGCATCATGCGCGGGTATAGCGGCATTATAGAAGATGATATGTTTCAAATGTCTTCCCGCTCGGTCGCCAATATTATACAACGTGGCGGTACAATTTTAAAAACAGCGCGCTGCAAAGAATTTTATAATGAAGAAGGCCGTAAAAAGGCCTTTGCTAATTTACAAAAGCAGGGTATTGACGGGCTGGTGGTGATAGGAGGGGATGGCAGCTTTACCGGCGCTTACAAACTGAATAAAGAGTTTGGCATTCCATGCATTGGCATTCCCGGCACTATTGATAAAGACCTGTACGGCACCGATTTTACATTGGGTTTTGATACTGCCGCAAACACAGCAGTGGCAGCGATTGATAAAATACGCGATACAGCCGACTCGCACGACCGCCTGTTTATTGTAGAAGTAATGGGCAGGCATGCCGGCTACATCGCCATGCATAGCGGTATTGCCACAGGCGCCGAGCATATTTTAATGCCTGAAGTAAATACTACAATAGATGAAATTATTGCAGCGCTCTCTGAACAGGAAAAAAGAAGAAAGCTCGTTAACCTTGTTATAGTGGCAGAAGGATATATGCCAGACCCCTCCAACCCCAAAATAAAAGGCGCCAATGAGGTAGCCCGCCTTTTGGAAGAAAGGCTGAAAGGTTTGGAGATAAGGGTTACCATACTGGGCCATATTCAAAGGGGCGGGCCGCCATCCTGCATTGACAGGCTTATTGCAAGCCGCATGGGCTATCATGCCGTGGAAAGCCTGCTGGAAGGAAGGCATAATGTGATGGTAGGGATTTTAAATAATAACATGCATTATACGCCGCTGGAGATTGCCATACGCGAAAAACAAAAGATGGGCGAAGACTGGCTGGAGATTGTAAAAATTTTGGCCAGTTGATTGCAGATGAAATATAAACATTGAAATTTTTCTATGTCAGATAATATAACAAAATACCTGCATAAGGAAATGGACCGGCAGGCAGGTGTAGAGCATACATTTCACCGTACTAAAATAGTGGCAACGATTGGCCCCGCCTGCGATACATACGAAAAAATGCTGGAGCTTGCAAAAGCGGGCGTAAACGTATTCCGGTTAAATTTCTCTCACGGCACACAGGAAGACAAGGCAAGGATACTTGGGCTTATTGAACGGATGAACAGTGAAGAGCCCTTTAACGTTTCTTCGCTGGCCGATTTGCAGGGCCCCAAACTGCGCGTGGGTGAAATTCAAAACGGTTTGCTCGAAATTAATAACGGCGATATATTAACCTTTACATCAAAAGAAAAAGTAGTAGGTACCAAAGAAAAAATTTACGTATCCTATCCTAACCTCCACGAAGATGTAAAGGTGGGCGACAAAATTCTGATTGATGACGGCAAACTGGAAGTGGTTGTAATTGAAATTACGCCTGATGATGATGTAAAGGTTGCCGTTACTTACGGCGGCATACTGATGCCTAAAAAGGGAGTAAACCTTCCGGATACCGATATCTCTTTGCCGGCTTTGACGGAGAAAGACCTCGCAGACCTTGAGTTTATATTACAGTACAGCGTGGACTGGATTGCGCTCTCGTTTGTGCGCAAGGCAGAAGATATTATTGACCTGAAAAGAAGGATAGCAGAAAAGAAATCGTCGAGCAAGGTGATTGCAAAAATTGAAATGCCTTCTGCATTAAAAGACCTGCGCAACATTATCCTTGAATCAGATGCGGTGATGGTGGCGCGCGGCGACCTTGGTGTGGAATTGCCGGTTGAAAAAGTGCCAATGGCGCAACGCGATATTATTCGCAAATGCATTCACCGGGCAAAGCCGGTAATTGTAGCCACACAGATGATGGAAAGCATGATAGACCGTATTAAGCCAAACCGCAGCGAAATAACCGATGTGGCCAATGCGGTGCTGGAAGGTGCGGATGCCGTTATGCTGAGCGGTGAAACAGCAACGGGAAAACACCCTGCACTGGTGGTGGAAACCATGCGCCGCATTATTCTTGAAGTAGAAAAAACGGAATATCGTTATAACAGGGAAGAAGACCTGAAACCCCTGTCGCATTCGCCCACTTTTCTGAGTGATGCTATATGCTATAATGCCTGCAAAATAGCAAAAGATGCCAATGCCGACGCTTTGATTGGCATGACGCAAAGCGGTTATACGGCATTTACCTTAAGCAGCTATCGGCCACGAAGCCCTTTATATATTTTTACAAAGGTAAAAAGCCTTGTTAACCAGTTAAGCTTAAGCTGGGGCGTTCGCGCTTTTTATTATGATGAAGAGATAAGCCTGGATGATATTATTTTCGACCAGATAAAAATATTGAAAGAGAGAGGCTTTTTAAAACCGGATGATGTGGTCATTAATACCGGCAGTACGCCGGTTAACCTGCATCTGCCAACGAATGTGCTGAAGATTACAAAAATTGAATAAAAAAATCCCCCCGCACTGCGGGGGATTTTTTTATTTTTTAATATTATGCATACGATTGCCTTACGCATCATTTGCAAACATTTCTTTTCTTTATGCTTTATATTTTAATATATTTTCATTCACCGGTTAAATCAATGAACACATGAACAAATTGCTGGGTTTTCTTTTTTGCTTTATGATGATTTCCAAACTAACAAACACACAAACATTAAATATTATTCCGGCGCCTGTAAAGGCTGAAACAAAGCAGGGAACATTTTCCATTACAGGCCATACCACTGTTTTTTATGTTCAAAAAGATTTGGCAAAAAGTGCAGCCTTCTTAAATGATTACCTGAAAAAATTTTATGGCTTCAGCCTGCCGGCAGAGAATAAAAATCTATATCCTGAAGGAAAGATTTCTTTGCAGATAATACGCCCGGGCGGCACTGCCATTCCCGGCGCTTATACATTGCATATTGATAACAACGGGATTTCCATTACTGGCAACGATGCAGAAGGTGTTTTTTATGGCATTCAAACTTTAATACAGCTACTGCCTGCAGAAAAATCAGGCAGCTTAACTGTGCAGCAATGCAGCATTGAAGATGCGCCCCGTTTTGCTTACAGGGGCATGATGCTGGATTGCGGCCGGCATTTTTTTCCTGTTGAGTTTGTAAAGCAATACATAGATTTTCTTGCCCTGCATAAGCTCAATACATTGCACTGGCATTTAACCGAAGACCAGGGCTGGCGCATTGAAATAAAGAAATACCCGAAACTGACGGAAGTGGGCGCCTGCAGAAACGGTACTATTATCGGCCATCATCCGGGAACAGGAAATGATAACACAAAATATTGCGGTTATTATACACAACAGCAAATAAAAGATATAGTAAAATATGCTGCAGACAGGTATATCACCATCATTCCCGAAATTGAAATGCCGGGCCATGCATCTGCCGCTATTGCCGCCTATCCGCAGTTAAGCTGCTTTCCCGATGAAAACACCCCCATAGCAAAAGGCGTAACCTGGAGCGGGGATTCAACCGGCAAACAGGTGCAGCAAAGCTGGGGCGTTTATCCCGATGTGTTTGCGCCCACTGATTATACGTTTAAATTCCTGGAAGATATATTGGATGAAGTGATGGCTTTGTTTCCTTCAAAATACATTCATATAGGCGGCGATGAATGCCCCAAGGATTACTGGAAGCGCTCTGCGTTCTGCCAGAACCTTATTAAAGAAAAAGGATTGAAAGATGAGCACGGCCTGCAGAGTTATTTTATAAGCACCATAGAAAAATATTTAAACAGCAAAGGCCACCAGATCATTGGCTGGGATGAAATTCTTGAAGGCGGCCTTGCGCCTAATGCCACCGTGATGAGCTGGCGTGGCGAAGCAGGTGGCATTGAAGCAGCCAGGCAGCATCACAATGTTATAATGACGCCAACAACGTATTTCTATTTTGATTATTCCCAAACAAAACAGGAAGACAGCCTTACAATAGGCGGTTACCTTCCGCTTGAAACAGTATATAATTACGAGCCTTTCACGCCAAAGCTTACACCGGAAGAACAATTGTATATAAAAGGCGTTCAGGCAAACCTGTGGACCGAATATGTTGATAATGGAAAAAAAGTAGAATACATGGTTTTTCCGCGCATGGAAGCTTTATGCGAAATAGCCTGGAGCGGTAAGGATAAAAAGAACTGGCCGGATTTTCAGCAGCGCCTTCAAAGCCAATACAAGCGTTATGATCTTTGGAATGTTAGTTATAATGCAAAAGGCATAAACAAAGGCGAGTAACAGCGATGCTTTATTAAACAATCAAAACATATAAACTATAATTATAAAATCATGGTAGATTCTTTTGAAAAAATTCCGGTTGAAATTTTTCCGTCGCCAAAGGAAGGCTCGCAATATGCTGCCGGTGAAATAGCAAAGCTTATCAGGCAAAAGCAAGCGGAGGGCAAGCCTTGTGTTCTGGGCCTTGCTACCGGCTCCACACCCATCAGCATGTATAAAGAACTGGTGCGCCTGCACCGGGAAGAAGGCTTAAGCTTTAAAAATGTTATCACCTTCAATCTCGATGAATATTTTCCCATTGCCAAAACTGCTTTTCAAAGTTACTGGAGCTTCATGCACCGGCATTTATTTGATCACATAGATATTGCTCCTGAAAATATTCATATACCTAATGGCGAATTATCAAAGGAAGAAGCCCGTAAACACTGCATGGAATATGAGCAAATGATTGATGATGCAGGCGGCATAGACCTGCAGGTGCTGGGCATAGGCAATAACGGTCATATTGGCTTTAACGAACCGGGCTCCAGCATATTTTCAAAAACACACCTGGCCATTCTTGACAACAGTACACGTGTGGCCAATGCAAGGGAGTTTCAGAATATTTCAAAAGTGCCCAGGCTTGCGCTTACCATGGGCATAAGCACCATAATGAAAGCTAAAAGAATCTTATTGATGGCCTGGGGTTTTAAGGCGCCCATAGTGGCAAAAGCAGTGGAAGGCAACGTTACTGAACAGGTGCCCGCCAGCATTTTGCAGCAGCACAACGATTGCACTTTTATTGTGGATGAACAGGCTGCATCTGAATTAACGCGCATTAAATCGCCATGGCTTACGGGCGTGATTGAATGGACGCCAAAAATAATTAAGCGCGCCGTGGTAAACCTTGCATTAAAACTGAACAAACCTGTTTTAAGCTTAACCACCCCTGATTATAATGAAAATGGTTTGGGCGATCTGCTGGTTGAAAAAGGCGATGCCTATGAAATAAACCTGCAGGTATATTATTTGCTGCGCGACAGCATTACCGGCTGGCCCGGAGGCAAGCCCGGCGCCGGTTTATCAACACATCCGGAACGAAGCGAGCCTTATCCAAAACGGGTAATCATATTTTCACCGCATCCTGATGATGATATCATAAGCATGGGCGGAACATTTATGCGGCTGCACGACCAGGGGCACGATGTGCATGTAGCCTATCAGACCAGCGGCAATATTGCCGTTACAGATGAATTTGTAACCCGCTTTCTCGACTTTGCAGTAGGCTTCCAGGACCTTTTTGATATGGACAATAAGAAAAGCACCGAGATTCTGGAAGATGCGCAAAACTATCTCGCTTCAAAAAAATCAGGCGGCGTTGATACCCCCGAAATACGCGCCATTAAAGGATTGATAAGGCGCTGCGAAGCAAAAGCCACCTGCAAATATGTTGGTTTGACAGATGGCCACTGGCATTTTCAAAACCTGCCTTTTTATGAAACCGGCACCATAGAGAAAAAGCCAATGGGAGAGGAGGATGTTAAGTTAACAATGCAGTTGCTGCGCGAAATAAAACCCCACCAGGTGTATGCTGCCGGCGACCTGGCCGACCCGCATGGCACACATAAGGTTTGCCTTGATATTGTATTTGAAAGCTTAAGAAGAATAAAGGCTGAAGGCGATGCATGGATAAACGATTGCTGGCTTTGGCTGTATAAAGGCGCCTGGCAGGAGTGGGACATTGCCGATATAGAAATGGCGATACCCATGAGCCCCGACCAGGTAATGAAGAAACGCTTTGGCATATTCATTCATCAAAGCCAGAAAGATGCCGTGCCTTTTCAGGGAACAGATAACCGTGAATTCTGGCAACGTGCCGAAGACCGCAATGCTAATACAGCCAACCTGTACTCCGCTTTAGGGCTTACACGTTATGCCGCTATGGAAGCATTTGTGCGCTGGATATATTAAATGGGTTTTAAACAAGGTATAAAAAGGTGAGGCTGATAATGATAGCCTCACCTTTTTGCTGTATAGATGTTGTGCTTTCAGTTTGAAAATACAACCTGCTGTTTTTGCTTATCAATCATTGTTGTCCGACTAAAATATTTTCTCTTGGGCTAAAGCCCTTTATGGGCCTGCTTTTTACTAACCCCAGGCTTAACCCCGGGGTTATATATCTGAAACCCTTGCACAATGGGCTTTAGCCCAAGTTATCCGGACAATAATGCTTATTAATAAAACAATAGAGGTGAGAGCTGTATCATTA
This sequence comes from Parafilimonas sp., assembly GCF_047606085.1. Lineage (GTDB taxonomy): Bacteria > Bacteroidota > Bacteroidia > Chitinophagales > Chitinophagaceae > Parafilimonas. The sequence continues at coordinate 31,316 of NZ_JASGEX010000233.1, read as the reverse complement.
AGCGGAACCTTGGATGGCATCAGTTTTTAAAGTTGTTTTACAATTGGCTGCGGAACAGGAAAAACAGAATGGCTGATAAAGAAAAGGGAAATAATATTCTTTACTGTCCTGCCTTTTTCATTCCCAGCGTTCTCTCCATAAACTTTTCTATCGCCTGTTGCACATCTAACAAATCTTTCGATTTTATATAACTTCCCATTACATGGTTACCCACATTGGGCATAGCTATTTTTGTTTTTTTACCAGCGCCCAATTCATCAAACATCTTCAGCATAGCAGGCACGCTTACAACGCTATCCTGGTGCACATTGTCTTTATAATAATACAGCATTAGCACAGGTTGTTTTACCTTCTCAAAACTTGCTTTGTTCATGGTGGTTTCAATCAGCTCCTGCAATTGTGTTGCCGCTTCCAAAGGGTATTGGCTATACCAGTATTGTTTATACACAGCGCTTGTATCGCCTGCGGTTATATAATGGCTGCCTGTAAGTGTGCGCGCAATCTGCAAACCCCAGGGATTGTTTAAAAGAAAAGAGCGGCTGTCGAAAATGGCAATGTTGGGCGACATCATTACCAATGCATCAACATCGTTGGGATAATCGGCTGCTAATTTTAAAGCCAGTGTGCTGCCGGTTGACGTGCTCATCAAAATTACTTTGTTGCCTATTTGTTTGCCTATCGCCAGCGCCTGCCTGGCGCTTTCCCATAATTTTTCCGGGGTGAGGTTTATCATAGGCTGAATGGTGTCAATGCCATGTTCTGCCAGGCGGCTTAAATACAGGTTACAGCCAAATTCTCCGGCAATATTGGTGTGTATAGGCCGGCCTTCTTCCTGGCTTGCAGAAAAGCCATGCAGGTAAACAATGGCATATTCTGTTTTTGTTTTGGCCGAATCGAACCAAACGATCCTTGCTTCGTTATTGGGCTTGAGCGTATGCTGCGCTTCATTACTGTCAATATAATGCTCAAGCGCCGCCGGGTTTGAAGGAACGGCCGGCAATGCTTTTGCATAAACCGGCGTTTCAGGATGCGGCCCAAGCAGATATACTATTGCCAGTACAATAAAAATGATAAGCAGGATTGTAAACCATCTTTTTCTGAACATACGATAAATATGAAGCAGTAAATTTATCATGCTGCCAATAAAAATCAACAGGCGTTAAAAAATATAACCTGCAATTTTCATAAAAGGAAGCTGTCTTAAAACCCGGTTTGGAAGATACGCCACAAAGGCGCAAAAACATAAAGCCATGATTTTAAAGTTTAACCCTGAAAAAATTCTTTTAAAATAGTTGCCGATGTTTTCAAACAACTATCTTTAGCGCAATTAATATTCTGCTGCTTTATTTTATTTTTTACTCAACAATTGTTACGTAAATGCAACCAATTGCGAAACAGCGTTTTCTTGCGCTGGATGTTTTTCGGGGCATGACCATCTGCCTCATGATTATTGTAAATACGCCCGGTAACGAAGAGGCAAGCTTTGCGCCGCTTAAACATGCACACTGGAACGGCTTCACGCCAACTGACCTTGTATTTCCATCCTTTATGTTTGCGGTGGGCAATGCCATGAGCTTTGTTATGCGCCGCTGGAGTGAAATGAATATCGGCGCTGTGCTTGGTAAGATTTTCAGGCGCACACTCATCATTTTTTTATGTGGTTATTTATTGTACTGGTTTCCTTTTTTTGAGTATAACGACCAGCACCATCTTGTATTATCGCCTATAGCCAATACAAGAATATTTGGCGTATTGCAACGCATAGCCCTGGCTTATTGTTTTGCCTCGCTTATGTTGTATTTTTTAGGAACGAGAACTACGGTTATTATTTCGGTGCTCATACTTATTTTATACTGGCCTGTGATGGTTTATTTTGGCACGGGCGCCGATCCGCTCGACGTGCATACCAATGCTGTATTGCATTTGGATACCTGGCTGATAGGTAAAAACCATTTATACGAGGGCGAAGGCTTTCCCTTCGATCCGGAAGGCTTGTTAAGCACATTTCCTTCTATTGGCAATGTGGTGGGCGGTTATCTTGTTGGTCAATATGTACAGAAACATGGCAAGAGTTATGAAGGCCTTGCCAAACTGATGATGGCCGGTTTTATAACTTTTGTAATTGCTTTCTGGTGGAATTATGGCTTCCCCATCAACAAAAAAATATGGACGAGCAGCTTTGTTTTGCATACGGTTGGCCTTGATTGCATGCTGCTTGCCTGCATTATGTATTATGTTGATTTCTTAAACAAAAGAACTGGTGTTTATTTCTTCGAGGTATTTGGCAGGAACCCGTTGTTTATTTATATGCTGTCAGAATTGTCTGTTACGGTCTTTTCCATGATCCCTGTTGGCAACACCAATTTGTTTGAATGGATATACGACAACATTTTTGCTTATATCGGCGCTTATACCGGCTCCCTGTTATTTGCTGTTTGCTATATGCTGTATTGCTGGCTAATCGGTTATGTGTTAGATAAGAAAAAGATTTATGTGCGGGTATAAGCAAGGCTGGCTCAGCCCCTCAGGCTGAGCCAGCCTTTTGCCAAATTACTTTAAGGCACAAAGGCTGATTTTTTTGTGCGAAGAAATATTTCTACTTTTAGTTTATGTTAGACCTTAAAGAAAAATATATCATTAACAAACAGCAAAAGCCTGTTGCTGTTCAGTTAGACATAAAAATTTTTAAACGCCTCGAAGACGTGCTTGAAGATTATGCCTTAACCCAATACATGAAAGAGACAGATCTTGAAGAAAAGCTTACATTAAATGAAGCAAAAACATACTATAAAAGGTTGAAAAAAAATAGTGTGGAGGTCGTTTTACCAGAACATTCCTTAAAGATTTAGCTAAAGTTTTTCCCGCCAGGCGGAGGAGAGAAATAGAATATTTTGTTTTTGAAGAATTGCAACATATAAATTCATTAGAAGAAGTAGGCTTTGTAGAAAAAATGACAGGGCATAAAAATTTTTATAAAGCAAGATTTGGCGATTACAGAATAGGAATATGCAAATCGGAAAATAATATTGAATTAAAGCGTGTGTTACACCGAAAAGAAATATATAAATATTTTCCTTAAATACGTTGCGTTGATTTTATAGGTATTACTAATCTTGTTTTAAGAACCCTTTCAATTCATCAGCTACAAGTTCAGGTACTTTGTTTTATGAGCAACTAAATTAAACCTAAATAACCCTGTCCTGTCTGGCTTTATAACCTTCCATACTTTTTATAATAAGCAATAAGCCAGGCAACAATTTCATCATAACTTTCAATGCCTTTGGGTTGATTATGCGCTTTCAGATAATTGCCATAGAGTTTGGTAAGCAAAGGCTCAAGCGGGTTGCGGTAAGCGTATAAATACTGCCTGTAGGTATTAATATCTTTTTTAACGAGCGTATCAAGCAGCTTTACATTCTCCCTTGCCGCAATGCTGTCACGGCTGTATAATTCACCATTCGCATACAGGAACATATCAAAGTAAGCAGAATAATTAAATGCCGGCAAATTGCCCGACCGTACCGCCAGAAAGCCGGCAAAGCTGGCTTCGCTTTCGCTGGCAAAACCAAGCTGGTGGCCTATTTCATGACAGGCAATAAATGGAAGCACGAATACCGGCGCTTTTGCATTTACCTGCGCTTCGCCGGTAAATGGATTATAATAGCCAAGAAACCCGCCATAACTGCCAATATCGCCTGCAAGCATTTTTTTAACGGAATGATTGGGATAGCTTAAATACGGATAGGTTGCTTTTGCCGCATCATATAAATCTGCGGCCTCTTTAAAAATGGTTTTATCATCGCCATAGCGAATATGCAAACTATCTATCCGTTTCCTGCTTGCATTCAACTGTTCTCTTATTTGCGCTGTAACGGTCTTTAAATCTTCTGTGCTATACCTGTCAGGAAAAAGATGCATTTTATAGCCAATGCCATAACGGTAATAATTCAGGGCCCATAACAATAAAAAGAAAATGTATGCCCCTAAGCCTTTAACAGCAAGGTTGCGCAGCGCCATCCCAAATTTTTTCCATGAAGGTTTATACCTGAAAAACAAAATGATTTTTACGATTAACCATATAGCAACCAGTGCATACAATGCATCGCCTGTACTGAAAGGAAGCCAGCCGGTTAACAACCTTAGCAGGTATGCAATGGGCGGATATACATAAGCGCTGTACACATTTTCTATGAACCAGGGCCACAGCGCAAGCACATGCAGCAGTATTACAATAAGTAAAAGAATAAAGGGCGTAAACCACCATTTTTTATTGAGTGCCTGTTGCATGCTGATGCGAATATAAAAGTATCAGGCTGTAAAAGAATCTTTAAAAAGCTGAGAAATATCATTTTATTAATTGTGCGGGGTTTGCGCATGGCTGGCATTTCTTAATTACTTTCGCTGCATTGCTTTATAATTCTAATTTCAAAAAACATGAGCAAATTTTCTGGTTACAATTTCGCCAATCAGCGTGCACTGATCCGTGTTGATTTTAATGTTCCGCTTGACAAACAAACGCTGGAAATAAAAGATGATACAAGAATGAAAGCTGCCATTCCCACTATTAAAAAAATATTGAACGATGGCGGCAGCGTGATACTGATGAGCCATCTCGGCAGGCCGAAAGAAGGCCCGGAAGATAAATATTCACTAAAACATCTGGTTGCCCGTCTTAACCAACTGCTTGGTTTTTCTAACGCCCCTTCAGGGGATGGAGGCGCACAGTTTGCAGATGACTGTATTGGCGAAGATGCAAAGCAAAAAGCGGCTGCATTAAAACCCGGAGATGTATTATTGCTTGAAAACCTTCGCTTTTATAAGGAAGAAGAAAAAGGCGACGAAGCTTTTGCGGAAAAGCTTTCCAAGCTGGGCGATGTGTATGTGAATGATGCCTTTGGCACGGCGCACCGCGCCCATGCTTCTACCGCTGTAATTGCAAAATTCTTCCCCAAAGAAAAACGCATGTTTGGCCTTCTGATGGAAGGAGAGGTGGCCTCTGCGGAAAAAGTTTTGCATAACTCGGAAAAACCCTTTGTTGCCATTATTGGCGGCGCCAAGGTGAGCGATAAGATTTTAATTCTTGAAAACCTGCTGGAAAAAGCAACCGGCATTATTATTGGCGGCGGCATGGCTTATACATTTTTTAAGGCAGCAGGAGGAAAAATAGGCGCTTCTTTGTGTGAGGGAGACCGGCTTGATACGGCAAAAGAAATAATGAAGAAAGCAGCAGAAAAGAATGTGTGCATTCATTTGCCCGGCGATTCTATCATTGCCGATAAGTTTGCCAGCGATGCTGATATATCCTCCTCTTTAAGCACCGAAATTCCTGATGGCTGGATGGGGCTTGATATTGGTACCATGGCCTGCGATATGTTTACAAAAGTTATTCTTAATGCAAAAACCATTTTATGGAATGGGCCGATGGGCGTTTTTGAAATGGAATGTTTTCAGCATGGCACAAAAACAATTGCAGAAGCAGTTGCAGAGGCTACGCAAAACGGCGCTTTTTCTTTGGTGGGCGGCGGCGACAGTGTTGCGGCGGTAAACCAGTTTGGTTTTGCAGATAAGGTGAGTTATGTATCAACCGGCGGCGGCGCCATGCTTGAATTTTTTGAAGGCAAAACACTGCCCGGCATTGCTGCTATAAACGAATAGGCTTCATGTGAGTGTCAGCGGTCAATAGCATGCAGGTAAACGCTCAAGCTTACCATTCATAAGTAACCCGGATTATAACAATTTAATTAACGCATAAGGTGCTTACCACCGGGGATTTTATAGCAGCCCTGCACAAGGTAGTTTAAACAAAACCAATGTTGGAAAATCGGCCCTGAATCCTGGATTCAGGTTAGTTAAAATCAGGGTTGTTAAGAGCTATTTATAATAACGGGTGCATTTCAAATTTTCGCAGGCGGGTGTCACCACCCGCCTGTAAAGCCCGCTACCGGTCGGTGTCTCACCGACCGGAACGCCGCGTGTGAGGCGAAAATGTAAGGTTGGCAATAAGCCCGGGTGACTTGTACTTTGACTAATTAACGATTGCACATTTTTATTCCGTGAGGAGTATAATGCATCCGCAATTCAAGCACTTGTAGCCCTGCGCCCGTTTAGTTTCTGCGATATACTTCAAACAGTCTTCTTCTGTTTTAAAATACTGATTGGATCCATGCCAGTAAATTTATCCCGCTTTTTCATTGCAGAAGCTAAGAAATATCGGGATAACTAAACGCCTATACCTATTTAATTCAATTAACAGAAGATAAAGAGAGCCTTATGCTTAAACGGTTTGGTTATTTAGTTGATATTGGCGGTTTACTGTTCTTTTTTTTTATAAACATAAACAACATAGTGCTGGGCCAAAATGCTGATAAAGGAAAAATAGTTGACAGATATGGCCAGTTAATAAAAGCAGGGTTTAAAGCAAAAGTTTTAAGCGATGATGAGTTAAAAGAAGATGTTGGAGCAGATAAAGATTATTACGCTAACCTACATCCGCCCGTTTGGGATAAATACGGAGGGCTGCCAGGCAGCGGCCACAAATTCGGCTTTCAGCCAACCGGTTCTTTCCATATCGAAAAATGGAAAAACAGGACGCTATTAGTGGACCCGCTTGGTAACTTATATTTTAGCCTGGGTGTAAATGGTGTGAGCTATACCGGCGACACTTATACCAAAGTAAATGGTCGTGAAAATATATATGAATGGCTGCCGGAATTTACCCTGCATAAGGATAACAAAGATTACCGGTTTAATAAAGCTTATTTGAATGATAACGATGAAAACTTGAAAAGCTGAGAAAAATGATTTGCCATGTTGCAGGAAAATACTTGGATGTTATAAGTTATAGTTATTACACTTACGATGTTGATGTGCCACTGATAAAATCAATACATGAAATTTCCGGAAAGCCAATAATGCTTACAGAATTTCATTACGGCCACCCCGAACAAGGGCAAACCAGCGCAGCGGAAATGATGGATAATGAATTGCAAAAAGGGCAGGCCTACCGAAACTATGTTGAAAACCTTGCTGCAAGCGGCTGCGTGGTGGGTACGCATTGGTTTGAATTTTATCGACCAGGCTGTTACCGGCCGATGGTTTCAGGGATATAATGGCGAAGTTTCGACATAGGGTTTCTCAATGTTGCCGACAGGCCTTATAAAGATTTTTCTTGCTTCGGTTATGAAAACGAACTATTCCATTTACGACCTGGTTTTAGGAAATAAAAAAACCTTATAAATATTATTTTGGGCCAGGTAAAGCTGAACGAAACCTTGCCAACAGCATTACCATATTTAAAGCTTCGCAAGCTATACAGATTGATGGTGTTTTAGACAGTTACTGGCACAAAAGGTGCAGTGATTTCACTAACAGATAAGCAAAGAGTAACTGGTCTTCAGCAAAAAAATCCTCGGCTTCTATAAACCTTGCTTATGATGAAAGCTGCCTGTATGTATATGCACATATTACAGATGAAAACTCCATGACCAATAATTTTTCAGGAAATGAAGTTTGGAACGGGGACGGCATTGAAATCTTTTTTGGCGCTGACAATCCAACTGAAGGAGGCGCACTAAAAGTAAAAGACCGGCAGATAGTGTTAGCAGGTGCATCTTTAGAAAAAAAATATTTCTGGTTTAATGGCATGGTGCAGCAGCTGGAAATTAATGTGGTAACAAAAATGGATGATGATAGAAAAGGCTATATAATAGAAGCAGCCATTCCATTACAGGATTTGAATATCACGGATATTTTTAAAGGAAAAAAAGTACGCTTTGATATTGGATTAATAATGGCGATGAACGGCAGCGAAATACTCAATATATGTGGAATGGTACAGAAGCAAACTCCCGCAGCCGCGATAAATGAGGCACATTGGTATTTAATTAAAAAAATAAAATTGATGTTCAGCAATTCAAAAAATAAGTTTCTAAACAAAACAGGCATTATAAAAAAATTGTGCTCTCAATTGCTTTCAGTTTTTTATTGCTTATAGTTTTTTCTCCTGTAAATTATTATTGTTTTTTGCCAGGAGGAACCTTTGATGAAATTTTTCCTGCTGGTTTGTTTTTTACATATACTACTCATCAGTAATTATTGGATTCAGCGTATTGTTGTCCGGCTAAAATATTTTCTCTTGGGCTAAACCCTTTATGCGCTTGCCTTTTGCTAACCCCAAACTTAAGCTTGGGATTATATGCCTACAGGTAATATTTTTCATCTAAGTAAAACAGTCCATCCGATTTCTTCCAGTACCAAAACTTGTTGTTATAAATATAATAACTACCCTTTAAGGAACTTCTTGCATATTGCTGAGGTACGTAAAGAACACGGGGCGGGATGGTCTTGTACCGCGCCTGCATATTAGCCCGTTGCTGGGTAGTGAAGCCTTTTGAGAGTTGCAGGTTATTATAACTGATACCTGTATCCTGCGGCAAATTCTGCTGTGGTGTAATAAGCCTGCCATAACCATCTGCTATAACCAACACTCTTGCCGCTGTAATAACTGTTGTGCCGGAATCCGCCTTTGCCGTAGAGTCAATTAAAACCGGCTTTTTGCCTGTATTGACACTGGTGGTATCAAAAATAGTTGTTGCAGGTTTTTGGGGAATCCTTTTTCTTGAACAACTGATGAATACCAATAATAGCATGCAGCAAATAATGACTGGAAAATTTTTCATGTTCAGTTTTTAAACAAAATATTATGCCAGATAAAACTGATAAAATTAATATGTGTTGATAAAAAGCATTTTATGTAAAAAAATAATTCCGGCTTGAATCCTTACCAAATTCAGGTTTAACCAGGGCTATAATTTTCCAATACCTGAATTTAACACCGGGTAATTTTTACTTACAAAACAAAATTCAATTTATCCGTACCTGCAATTAAAAACCAAAACCTGCTTGGGCAAGACTACCAAAAACATTCTCTCAATTTTATTGGTTTACCTAATTCCAACAGGTTACTTAATAGCCGGCTATTAAAATGCCTCATTGGATTTCTTACTTCATATTTAATTCTAATTCATCCCTTTTCTTATTCTTTACGCCTAAAAAATTCAGCTATATATTTTAGTTATGAACAGGTTAGATGATGATTCCTATAGCCTAAGATAATTGGGTAGATATTTCAATTATATTATATTGTAAATCAATAATTAATAAATTTTATATGATACTTTAATTTATATAAAATAAGCAGTATAAACTCAATATTTAAATTTAAATATCGGTATTAAATTTGAAAAGTTTAAAAACTATATTTTATATAATAACTAATTGATAATAAATAAATAAAATTGTATTATATGATTTTAATTATTAGATTATAGATATTTTATTTATTTTTCCATACTGAAAACTGCTTTTTTCTGTTCCGGCAGTTAATTTTTTAAAACCTGTCTTCTCTCCCGGTAAGAATAGATGCTTAAATTTGCAGCCTTGTATTGCTTTCTGCATTCCGTTTTAATTAGGCTTTAGAAGCACCCATCTTTAAAAATTATTTACATGGATTTTTTACAACAACTCAGCATAGCAACTGAAAACGCCGGTACCTCAACCGGTTCTGAAACTTTTACAGGTTCGGGTAAGAAAATAGATTCCGTATCGCCGGTTGATGGAAGATTAATCGGCAGTGTTTCGGAAACTTCAGCCGAAGGTTATAACAGGGTTTTGGAAACAGCGCAAAAAGCATTTTTGGAATGGCGCAAAGTTCCTGCGCCCGGCCGTGGTGAAATTGTCCGCCAGTTTGGCGAGGCGCTGCGAAAGAACAAAGAACCGCTTGGCAAACTGGTGAGCTATGAAATGGGCAAAAGCCTGCAGGAAGGCCTGGGCGAAGTACAGGAAATGATAGACATCTGCGACTTTGCCGTTGGCCTCAGCCGCCAATTGTATGGTTTAACCATGCACAGCGAACGGCCTGGCCACCGTATGTACGAACAATGGCATCCGTTGGGAATTGTCGGGATTATTTCTGCTTTTAATTTTCCTGTTGCAGTATGGAGCTGGAATGCGGCCATTGCCTGGGTGTGCGGCAACGTGTGCATCTGGAAACCCTCTCCCAAAACGCCGCTGTGTGCTGTGGCCTGCCAGCAAATAATTACGGAAGTATTAAAGAATAATAACCTGCCGGGGGGTATTAGCAGCTTAATTAACGGCGATGCCATTAGCGAAACACTGTGTAAGGATGAGCGGGTTGCACTGGTTTCTTTCACCGGTTCAACCGAAATCGGGAAAATCGTAGGGGCTACGGTGGCATCCCGTTTGGGCAAATCAATCCTGGAGCTTGGTGGCAACAACGCCATTATTGTTACCGGTAATGCTGATTTGAAAATGGTGCTCACCGGGGCTGTTTTCGGTGCGGTGGGAACAGCCGGCCAGCGTTGCACAACCACCCGCCGGTTAATCATCCATGAAAATGTATATGATAAAGTAATTGAAAGCCTGAAAGCGGCTTATAGCCAATTAAAGATCGGCAACCCTTTGAAAACAGAAAACCATGTGGGGCCATTGATAGATAAGGCTGCGGTAGATAATTATTTAAAAACTATTGAAAAGGCGAAATCCCGGTCGGCAAAAATAATTGTGGAAGGCGGGGTACTGGAAGGTGAAGGGTTTGAAAGCGGCTGTTATGTAAAACCCTGTATTATTGAAGCTGATAATGAACTGGATATTGTTCAGGCAGAAACTTTCGCACCTATATTATATGTTATCAAATATTCCACTATTGAAGAAGCGGTAGCAAAACAAAATGGTGTGCCGCAGGGCCTTTCTTCTTCCATCTTTACCAGTAATATGCGTGAGATGGAATATTTTTTATCGGCTGAAGGCAGTGATTGTGGTATTGCTAATGTAAACATTGGTACAAGCGGAGCGGAAATCGGTGGCGCTTTTGGCGGCGAAAAGGAAACCGGCGGCGGCCGAGAAAGCGGCAGCGATGCCTGGAAAGCTTATATGCGCCGGCAAACAAATACCATAAATTATAGTACGCACCTGCCACTTGCACAGGGAATTAAGTTTGGCGTTTAAAAACAGGTACAGCAGTCGGCTGTCAACCGGATTGTGGCTAAATTTTATGTATGTAATTAACGATTGGTCTGGCTAAATCATCTGATCATTGTTAGCCTCAATCAATGCAATCCTGTTATATGCCTTTAAATCATCAGCAAATTCCACATCGCCGCCATTTTCCAGTACCATTTCAATTATGTTATCCACGGCGTCTTTTGCAATCACCTTGTTTTCTGTATCAATATTGCTGAAAATTGTTTCGCCTTTTTCCGTAACAAAAGCAGCGCAGTAAAAATCTTTTTCCACAACAAGCAATTGTTTGTGCCTGCGGCCTGCCCGCAGCCAAACATCATGAATGCCTGTTACAAGCCGGCGGTCATGATGTGCAGCCTTCAGCCGCTTCATTAAATGTTTTTCTTTAACGGTGGATAAATTTTTAAGCTGTGGCCCAAGAGCTTTTAATAATTCGCTCTCTGTGGCATCATCAAAATTACCGTGCACAAAACCGCTGAAATTTATTTGATGATATGAAATATTTTGGAGATAGCCCATCGTTTTTTGAGGCGCCATTACAAACAGGGGCAACGGGTGAATTTTAAGAATGTGCAAAAGTGTGCTGTTCACATAATGAAGGAACTTTTTTTGCGCTGTTTCTTTTATTGCTGAAGCCTCAGCAAAGCCGGCCACAGGCCCGCGCAAGCCTCTTTGTGCCTGCATTGCGTTGTTTGCAATGATCAGTTGCAACTTGTTTTCATTGCCTGCATATATCTTTTCATTGCCTGTACTTATAACGAGCAATAAAAATTCATGGGTATATTTTTTATTGCGTATAATTTCTCTTATCTCAAAAGAAGTGTCTGTCAATATTTTTTCACGCACTTCAATATCCAGGTAATACAGTTTTTCCATTAGCGGAGACACATATATGGCCACGCTTTTCTTATGAGTGTTAAAGTCGAGCTGGCCGGTAACCTGCTGCAATTTACCCAGCATTTTATCTGCCGTTTCTTTGGAAAAATTTTTATGCAGCTCCTGTTTTATTTTATCAACTGTTATTTTAAGCGACTGCTCAATAGCAGCCCTGGAATGCATCTTCGGTTCAAATGGCATTATAACAGAAATACAAGGCTGGCATTTAGCAGCGGTTAACAGTAGCGCTTCCGCTCTGTATTTTTCGGCAGGCATAACGTGGATATTTTAAGTGAAGGAAAACTGCATGATAAAGCAAGACATTTATATAATCCGATACAATGATTTGTATCAATTCAAAAGCTGATCGTGATCATGCGAAAGCAAACGCCGGGCTTCTTATTTCGATAAGAAAATATGCATGAAGCTATGCAGGGTGATGCAGATTTTACCATGTATCAATCCATGAAAAAAGTGTGGGAACCGGTTAAGAACCATCATCATCTTGTGCTGCATTCAACCAATGATAACATTAATGATATGCTGGAGGAAACGGCTACTTATCTTTTTCTGAAAAATGACAAAACAAAACATTGAACAGCTTATTGTCCAAAAAGGTTTTCCCGGGAACAACGTTTCGGCTGAATTGATTGAAACGCATATTTCAAGGGTAATTCTTTGCGATGAGTTTGCATATAAGATTAAGAAGCCAGTCACCTATTCTTTTCTTGATTTTTCAATATCCTCAATGATCCGGGCTGGAGAATTAACTAATTCCCACAAAAACTTTATCTCCATTCCTCCATTCGCCGCTATCGCTTCTTACGGTAAGCTTTGTATCATCAATCCATACTTCCATTTCATAAAAGCTGCCCCAGAAGCTTACTTTATTGATGATGCCTTTTACGCCGCTGCCTGTTTTATATATCCTGAAATTTTCAGGCCGCGTCATTACGGTATTTCCCCTGGTGTCTATTCCAAACAATGCAGCCGTTGCCGGTTTCAGCAAATTGTATTTGCCAAACATACCGGCCACATATTCGTTAACAGGCCTGTGATATAATTCCTGCGGGCTGCCCTGCTGCAATAATTTTCCTTGTTTAATTACAAGGATCATATCGGCCCATGAAAGTGTATCATGCGGATCATGCGATGTAAGCATGCAGGTGATCTTCAATCTTCCGGTTATATCATCCAGTACGTCTTTTAAGGTGCTGGTATGAACAGGATCAAGATTAGAGAATGGTTCATCCAGCACTAACAGCCCCGGCTGTTTAACCAGCAACATGCATAAAGCGATTCTTTGTTTTTCGCCACCGGATAAATAATTTGTTTTTCGGTGCAGCAAATGATCTACCCTGCATATTTTAAATAACTGTTTGGCTTCAGCTTCATCCAGATGGTTTTCAAACCAAATCAATTCCTCCACGCGGTAATGGTTCAGCAATTCATAATGCTGCGATAAATATCCCATTCGTTTGTGGCCGGGCATCAGTTTTTCTTCGGGCCCGGCCACCCGCTCACCGTCAAATAAAATGGAACCGCCTGTTGGTTGTATATGGCCGGTTATCATTTTCAGCAAAGTAGTTTTACCAGCGCCTGATTCTCCTGCAATAGCTATCTTTTGCAATGCCTGTTGTTCAAAGCTTATATCATCAATAATTATATTGCCATCAACTCTTTTCGAGATATGTTTTACTTCTAATAATGCCATTTGCCTGACCACGGTTTATTTGATTGACCTGATTTTCGGATTGCAAAAGTGCATTAATAATCCTTTACTGAAATTCAGGTTGCCAGCATTTTCATCCTGATTTTAAAATTTATTCTCATGGTATAATTCAGCCAGGTTTGCCGGAAAGCCATAAAAAAAACCCCGCTGCAAAGCGGGGTTGTTATAATCAGTTAGTAACAGTTCAGGTTAGCTTAAAATAAGTAACCATGCCCGCAATCGTATCATGCCCCGGGAAAAAATTCATTTTCCTGGTGGCCATTGGCAAATATGAGCGTAGCACTTTCACTGTTATCATGTTTTTCGTGACGCGAATGTGAAGTTAAATTTTTTTATATCCAAATTTTTTTAAGAAAACATTTGGGCTTTTTTATTTATAGCTTTAACTGTGGCTGGTTTTATCACTATGCCCCAAATCTTTACCGGGCGCAACCACATCCCTTACCAGTTGTTTCAGCTCTTTTATTTCAGGGAACCGGCCGGCTTCCTTGCGGTCAAAAATTTTATTGCCATTAATATAAACAATGTACCGCCCGCTTATTTCGGCAGGCTGCAGCAATACACCTTTTAATTCTCCGGTAAAAGTAGTGAGCAGTTCCTGCGCCATGTAAGCGGCACGCAGCATCCAGCCGCATTTGGGACAATATTCTATGGTTATAACAGGTTTCATTTTATATGTTTTACAGGCTATCAGGTGTCAGCTTTCAGGTGGTTATAACAGCTTTATGGCAGTCCTTCAAAAAACTTATTTGCCTCCAGCCAGCCGTTCATTCTTTCATATTCCGTATAATGCAGGTTATGAGGGGCTGTAAAAACAATAGGCCTGCCGGGAAAAAACGACAGGTTAAAATCATGGTCATCAATTAATACATCGCCTTTTACCAAATGTTTGTTGCCGCAAAATATCCGGTGCTTCCAGTGTATAAAGGGAAAATGTTCATCCAGCCACTCATACTTATCGGTGAAAGAATATTTAAATTCCATAGCCGCGGAAACCACATATATTTCATGCAGGTTGTTCAATGCTTCTATCACTTCTTTGGCATCCTGTATTACGGGCAGGTTTTTAAAAAAGCCTTTTTGATGCGGGTAACTTCTTACTATTTGCCGGTGCGCTTCGGGCACTATTTGATAGAAATGTTTGCCGGGAATATCTGCTTTTGTATAGCGAATGCCGAAATCCCGCTCATACCATTCAAAAAACCTTTCTACTGCATCGGCCATTACATCGTCCATATCTATTAAAATGCGCATACCTGAAATTTCTTTCAAAGAAAGCGAAACACGGCTACTTCGCAAACAAAACCTGCCGCGTGATCATTAAACTTCCTTCGTTAAATACAGTTATAACTGTTTCAACAAGTTAGTTTTCCGTTTATGTAAATTTAAGAACCGGCAGTATTGCTTTCTGTTATTTTTGTTAAGGTAAAATAGCGGGCTGAATCGTTACTATGAATACACCCTGCTTTAAATATGAGAAAAAAATGATGAAATATATTGCAATCTTTCTTCTTCTCTTTTTATCCGGGAAAATGCGTGCGCAGGATACGGCAACCTGGGACCTTCGCAAATGTGTTGACTACGCCATGGCCAACAATGTGAGTGTACAGCAATCTGATGTGCAGGCAAGGCTGGCAACGCTGGATAAGAAAGCTGCGAACTGGCAGGCTATTCCAACCCTGGGCTTTAATACGCAGGCTGGCTGGCAGTTTGGCCGCAGCATTGATCCCACAACAAACCAGTTCACCAACAATGAAGTGTTTTTTCAAAGTTATACTCTACAGTCAGGCATTACGCTGTTCAATTTCTTCAGTATAAAAAACAATAAGCTGGCTGCCGCTAAAAATGAAGAGGCTGCGAAGATAGGGATTGATAAAGCAAAAAATGATGTGGCATTAAATGTAGCTGCTTCTTATCTGCAAACCCTGCTGGCGGTGGAACAGGCCAACATTGCAAAAGTGCAGATAGATCAAACGCGGGCGCAGTTGGATAATACGAGAAAACTGGTAGATGCAGGCAGCATGCCCGAATTAAATGCGGCGCAGCTTGAATCGCAACTGGCAACAGACAGCTCCAGCTATATTTCTGCTTTAGGCACGGCGGATCAAAACCGCATTCAGTTAGTGGCCATGCTTAACTTAAATGAATCCACGCCGTTCAGGGTGGCAACGCCTGATGTTGATAAAATCCCCATTCCGCCATTGTCAGAGCTTGACCCGGCGTATATTTACCAGTTGGCTTTGGGCAGCCAGCCTTTGCAGCAATCAGACAGCGTGCTTATTCTTTCCGGCGAATATGCTGTAAAAAGCGCCAGGGGCGCTATGTATCCCACGCTTAGCGCCTTTGGACAGGTTTCTACCAATTATGCAAGTACCTATTCGCAGCCTGTTGGCAATAAGCCTTATTCCGATACTGTTTTCACGCATGCCGGCGATTATATCGTGAGCAGCGGGCTTGTGCCTGTATATGGAAAAGCACCTTATTTTAAGCAGATGGGCAATATTAACTTTGCCCAGTCATTCGGTGTTTCTTTGAACATTCCTATTTTAAACGGAAGACAGCTAAGGACCAGTTACGACCGCGCCAAACTCAATCTTGAAAATTATAGGCTTCAAAAACGCGCCGATGATTTAACCCTGCAGCAAAATGTTTATACGGCGTATAGCAATGCGGCGGCGGCCCTGGCAAAATACAATTCAAGCACAAAAGCGGTGCAAACACAACAGTATGCTTATGATCTTGCCACAAAAAGATATGAGATAGGCATACTTTCCACCATAGATTACATTACCATTCAAACCAATTTATTCACAGCCAAAATTAACCAGGCGTCTGCCAAGTACGATTACATCTTCAAAATGAAAGTGCTGGAATTTTATAAAGGCCAGGGCGTACAGTTTTAAGATGAATACATAAATTTTTATAGTATGAGTAAAAAATTAAAATGGATAATCGGGATACTGTTAGTAATAATTATATTACTTATTGCTTTAAGCAAGGCCGGTATTTTGGGCAAGGATGAAGGCACAGAAGTTACTGTTGAAAAAGCTGTTATGCGTACCATTACCGAAACAGTAACGGCAACAGGAAAAGTGTTTCCTGAAGTTGAGGTAAAAGTAAGCCCCGATATTTCCGGCGAAATAGTGGAGCTGAATGTACAGGAAGGCGATACCGTGCGCCGCGGGCAGGTGGTTGCTAAAATTTATGCTGATATCTATTCTTCACAAAGAGACCAGGCTGCTGCCGTGGTGGCGCAATCGCAGGCGCAGGTGCTGAATTCAGAGGCGCAACTGGGCGCATTAAAAGCAACCCTCGATCAGGCAGAAGCTGCTTTTAAACGCCAGAAAACCTTGCTCGACCAGAAAGTTATTTCACCGTCAGAATTTGAAACGGCGCAGCAGGCTTACGAATCTGCAAAAGCCAATTATATCGCTGCACAAAGCGGCATTAATGCCAATAAGGCCAATGTGCAAAATGCCCTGGCCGGCTTAAACAGCGCCAATAAAGACCTTTTGCGCGCCACCATTACGGCCCCAATGGATGGTGTGATAAGTTTATTAAGCGTGAAGAAAGGCGAACGTGTGGCCGGCAACAGCTTTAATGTGGGCACGGAAATGATGCGCATAGCCGATTTAAACAGCATTGAAGTGCAGGTAGATGTGGGCGAAAATGATATTCCTAAAGTAAAGCTGGGCGATACAGCAATAGTGGAAATTGACGCCTTCAACAACCGCAAATTCAAAGGTGTGGTGTATAAAATAGCCAATCCCGAAACATCAACCTTAACCAGCAGCAGTTCAAGCTCTTCTTCCACTTCCGTAACCAATTATGAAGTGCATATACGCTTATTCCCTCAAGATTATAAAGACCTTATTGTAAAAGGGCAGCCATTTCCTTTCCGCCCGAATATGACGGCCAGCGCCGACATTCAAACGCAAACGCATACAAATGTTTTAACCGTGCCTTTGAATGCCGTAACCACCAGGAGCAGGGCTGATGTGCAGAAAGCCGACTCAATAAACAAAACTAAAGCTGATAATAGCGTTACCGGCAGCAATGACAACGACCTGTCAGAAGTGGTTTTTGTTTTGCAGCCTGATGGCAAGGTTAAAATGAGCGAAGTGAAAACTTCTATCCAGGATATTAACAACATTGAAGTTACAAGCGGTTTAAAAGCTGATGAACAGATTATTACCGGCCCTTATGATGTGGTAAGCAAAACCCTGAAGAACGGCGATAAGGTTAAGGTGGTAAATAAGGATCAGCTTGTAAAAAGCTTTGAGAAGAAATAGGCAGATGAAATGAGGGGTAAGGCATGGGATATGAGGAAATTCCAAAGGCTGGCTCAGTTTAAAAAACTGAGCCGGCCTTTGTTATCTTTGATGCTTTAATTTATTGCATGCAATTTGGAGTAATAGGAAGTGGAAGCTGGGCTACAGCACTGGCAAAAATTTTAACCGGTAACGGCAAAAATATTTACTGGTATATACGCAATACAGATACCATCAATCAACTGGCACAACGCAGGCATAATCCCCATTATTTAAACAGCGCCTTTTTTAATACAGATTTACTGCAGTTAAGCAGCAACATGAATTATGTGATTGAAAAAAGCGATGTGCTGGTTATTGTAATTCCATCGGCATACGTGCACCAATCATTGAGCACCCTGAATAAGGATGTGTTTGCCGGAAAGAAAATTATCTCTGCTATAAAAGGAATACTGCCAGAGAAAAATCAGTTGTTGAATGAATATCTTGCCGATAATTTTAATGTGGCGCTTGCAGCGTATTTTACGGTGCTGGGCCCTTGTCATGCAGAAGAAGTAGCCGCTGAAAAATTATCCTATCTCACTTTTTCGGGACTTGATGCAGCTATAACAAAACAACTTGCAGGCAGTTTTAAAACAGCGTTTATAAATACCGTTGTGAACACTGATATTTTAGGCGTTCAGTATGCCGCCATCTTAAAAAATATTTATGCATTAGGCGCCGGCATTGCACACGGCCTTGAATACGGTGATAATTTTTTAAGTGTTTACATTGCCAATGCCGCCAGCGAAATGATGCGCTTTTTGCATGAAGTAAAACATGAAGCTTCCGGTGTTCAGCATAACTACGCGGCATCTGTGTATCTTGGCGACCTGCTGGTTACCTGCTATTCTTTATACAGCCGTAACCGCATGCTGGGCAACATGATCGGCAAAGGCTATTCCGTTAAAGCGGCGCAGCTTGAACTGGGCATGGTGGCAGAAGGCTATAATGCCAGCAAATGTATCCATATCACCAATCAAAGCCTGCAGGTAAATATTCCTATAGCTGATATTGTTTATAAGATACTGTGGGAACAGTTGCAACCTGCAGAAGGCTTTGCTGTTATTGAAAGCTTGCTGGTTTGATGCGTTGGGTGTAGTTGAATGGTTGATTAGTAGGAATTTGGAATTGGGGAGCAACTCGTGAACAAGTGAACCCGTGAACTTTTGAACAAATAAAAACGCTTACTGGTTTTATTCCATTGCCTTCATATACGTTGCCAAATCTTTATCGCCCCTGCCACTTAAGCAAACTATCGTAATATCGTTTGGTTTCAGCTTCATTTGTTTCAATGCCGCCAGTGCATGCGCCGATTCAAGTGCGGGAATGATGCCTTCCATCTTGGTAAGATTGAAAGCAGCATCTAACGATTCTTTATCGGTAGCGCTTAAAAATTTAGCGCGGCCGCTTTC
Organism: Parafilimonas sp.; assembly: GCF_047606085.1. Classification (GTDB taxonomy): domain Bacteria; phylum Bacteroidota; class Bacteroidia; order Chitinophagales; family Chitinophagaceae; genus Parafilimonas. Next base: position 11,943 of record NZ_JASGEX010000233.1, on the reverse strand, counting down.
ATACAAATGTGCATGCAAAGGCCCGATGCCGGGGTAATCCAGGCCCGCTGAAATACTGTGCGGCTCTACCACCTGTCCATCCGGTGTCTGCATCACCAGGCTTTTGCTGCCATGTAAAACGCCGGGTTTGCCAAGCTGTGTTGTGGCAGCACTCATGCCGCTGTTTACACCGCAGCCGGCAGCTTCCACGGCAACCAGTTGCACCTGCAGGTCATCGAGGTAATGATAAAAGGCGCCGGCCGCATTACTGCCGCCGCCCACACAGGCCACCACATAGCCGGGAAGCGCTGTTCCTTCTTTCTCTTTCAACTGCTTTTTCATTTCTTCGCTTATCACGCTCTGAAAACGCGCTACCATATCAGGGTAGGGGTGCGGGCCCACCACGGAACCAATTACATAATGTGTATCATTGGGATTGTTGATCCAGTCGCGGATGGCTTCATTGGTGGCATCTTTCAGGGTTTTGCTGCCGCTGGTGGCAGGCAATACCGTTGCTCCTAACATGCGCATGCGCGCCACATTGGGCTGCTGGCGCTCCATATCCACTTCGCCCATATACACAATACATTCAAGGCCTTTTAATGCACATACTGTTGCCGTAGCCACGCCATGCTGCCCGGCGCCTGTTTCTGCAATAATCCTTTTCTTGCCCAGGCGTATGGCCAGCAATACCTGGCCTATTGCATTGTTTATTTTATGCGCACCGGTGTGGTTTAAATCTTCCCGCTTTAAATAAATTTTTGTATTGAATTGTTTGCTTAACCGCTCTGCAAGAAACAAAGGCGTGGGCCTGCCGGCATAATCATGCAGCAAATGCTGAAACTCTTTCTGAAAGCTGTCTTCATACATGATCTGCAGATACTTATCGCGTAACTCTTCCACGTTGCGGTGCAGCATTTCAGGAATATAGGCGCCGCCGAAATTTCCGTAATAACCAAAAATGTCTGGTTGCTTGTAAGTGCCTTTGTTGTTGGGTGTTACTATGTTTATCATTTTTGTTTTTTTATTTCAAGTCAGAGACTTGTCGCATAATCCTGCGAAGTCCGGAGACTTCGCAGGATTATCGTAAGAAATATTTTTATGATGCCAGCCTTGCAGTGCTATTGAGCACGGTTGCGTCGCATCACTGCGGCTGATGAATTGCTATTGAGCAATGTGCTAATTGCAAACGCTCTGCGAAGTCTCCGGACTTCGCAGTTGCTATGCGCAAAGTCTCCGACTTTTTTAAATAAGTTCAACATCCAGTATCCCTCCTTTACCCGCATAATTTGAAGCACTTGAATAAACGTAGTCTTCTGCATTTTTTACAATGCCCGCATGTACAGGGTTTTCGTGAATGTAATACAGTTTTGAATCTGTGAATGCTTTTGTAAAGCATTCTTCAGGATGGTTGTTGTTTTCCCATATCTGCATCGTCTCATTATTCGGGTTATATTTTCCATAATAAGCAAATTGATGCAGCATCCACCTGCGGCGGCTTTCTGCTTCGCTATTTATAACAGGCATCATTTCGTGATGTGTGAATTTTTTAAAGTCGCGTATAATATCGCTCAAAGTTTTCTTTTGCTTGTCGTTTGCCCTTGCAATAACGTGCAAATGATTGCTCATTATTACATATCCGTATAATATTAACTGATTTTGCCCCTGCGCATATTTAAAAGCATCAACTAAAATATCCTTATACATTTTTCTTGTAAACAAATCTATCCATCCGCAAACAGTTAATGTTAAGAAATGCGTTGCAAACTGGTCTTTAATTGAATACCCTTCTTTGAAATAATTTTCTTTCATAATTATTTATTTCAAGTCCGGAGACTTGGCGCATAATCCTGCGAAGTCCGGAGACCCATAGCTGTTCGAAACCATTTTCTTAAAGCCTCATAGAGGCTTAACGTGTGTACAATGCTGCCCGTAATGTTTCTTTACCGTTCCATTGGAACGGAACGTTTACATGTGCCACACCTACGGTGTGGAAATCCCCCCGGCACAATTATTTCTACACACATAGGCGATCGATCCTATGGATCGCGGATCGTTAATGCAGGTTTCGAGCACTTCAGGTACGGAGACTTCGCAGCGCAGCATAACGGTGCACTTTATAACATCAACTGCATAAACACCAGGTCGAGCCACCTGCCAAACTTCCAGCCCACCTGTTTTATATAACCCACTTCTTCAAACCCAAATTGTTTATGAAACTGAATACTGGCGATATTGTCCGCATCAATACCGGCTATTATGGTATGCAGGTGCATTTGCCTGGCAGCATCAATCAAAGGCTCCATTAATAATTTGCCGATGCCTTTTCCACGTTGCCCCTGCTTTACATAAATAGAATGCTCCACCGAATATTTATAACCCTGCCAGTTTCTGAAAGGGCCAAATGTGCTGAAGCCAATGACCATATCATTTTCCTCCGCCACAAAAACAGGAAGATTGTCTTCCTGTTTTTGTGCAAACCATGCTTTACGCATTTCCATTGTTTGCAGGTCATAATGAAATACAGCCGTTGTATGCTGAATGGCATCATTATAAATATCAAGTATTGGCTGCAGATCGGTTTCTGCAGCTTTGCGGATAGTTGCCTGAACCATGATTTTACACGGATTGTTTAATTAACTGGCGTATGTTTCTTATTGAATAATCTTTTTCACTCCACGCTATTTGCGCCAAAATTTATAAGTATTCCAACTTCCGCATGATAAGCCGCTTAAGGTAATTCATGCTTTGGCTCAGATATTTTCTTCAAACAAATTTGGCAGCAAAGGGTCACTTAGTCTCTTCCTGAAAGCTTTCACCAGTTCTATATCTTTTACGCCGGGCATCAGTTCAAATTTACTGTTAATGTCTATTGCAAACAGGTCTTTGGCCACTGCATGCGCGGCAAACTTTTTTATTTCATCTGCATCTTCAGGCGATATGCCGCCGGCTAAAAAGAATGGTTTATTAATAAGCACATCTTTCAATATCTGCCAGTTGAATTTTTTGCCGCTGCCGCCAAATGCGGGCGTTTCCGTATCAAATAAAAACATGTCGGCTGCATCATAATAGTCTTTTATTTTCCATTCCACGTTATCATCACTGCTTAAACGAAATGCTTTGATGACGGTTATATAATTTGAAATTTTTTCACAATAGCGCGGCGATTCATTGCCATGCAACTGCACGAGGTATAAGCCGCAATCATCCACCGTTCTCAGCACTTCGTCCACGTCTTCATCCACAAAAACGCCCACTTTGTTTATTTTGCCGCGCATTTTTTTTATGGCGGTTGAAGGCATGCTTTTATACACATAGCGGGGTGAGCGGCGATAAAAATTAAAGCCGGCAAATTCAATCCCAATCTCGTTTAGCTGGCTTACCTGCTTTACATTGGTAAGCCCGCATACTTTAATCCTGAAATGGTCGCGCTGCTTTACATTGTTTGCAGCCTGGTTATTTAATTCAGTCATATTTTATTGCTGAATATTGATAGTTGATTGAAGATTGGCGCAGCCGGAAAATACTTCAAATAACTTCATCAATAATTAAAATTACCCAACACTTATAAAGCAGGCTTCATTTGCTTTTTAAGCGCTTTCATAAATTCAGCAAAAGCAACCGCAGGTTTTGGCGCTTTCATAAAATTTTCGCCTATTAAAAAACCTTTAAACCCAAGTGTATGTAAAGTATTAATTGTTTCCACATTTGATATGCCGCTTTCGGATATCACAGGCTTATCGGTTGATAAAAGCTTAATAAGGTTTTTCGAAGTTTGTATATCGGTAACAAAGGTTTCGAGGTTGCGGTTATTGATGCCAATTATATCCACCTCATCGCAAATGTATTCAGCTTCCTGTTCTGACTTGATCTCAAGCAGCACCTCCAGGTTAAGCGTTTTTGCTTTTGCGGCAAACTGCTTTACCTCATCCTTTGTTAAGCATGCAGCTATTAAAAGAATAACATCTGCGCCATAAGCTTTGGCTTCGTAAAGCTGATATTCATCAATCATAAAATCTTTGCGCAGCAAAGGAATGTCAACCTCAAGCCTTGCAATTTTTAATTCTTCTATGTTACCGCCAAAAAATTCCTCATCGGTTAAAATGGAGCTGGCCGCCGCACCATATTCTTCATACGCGGGCACTACCTCGCCAATATGTATGTGCTGGCTGATCCAGCCTTTTGAAGGGGATTTTCTTTTAAACTCGGCAATGATATTGGGATGGCCGTTCAAAAGGGTTTGTTTAAGCGATAAGCCTTTGCCATCAAAATTTTTGTTGAGTGATTTTAAAAAATCAATGTGCATGATTGATTTTCTTTCGGCCACTTCCAGTTTCTTTTTTTCGATTATTGTTTGCAGAATATTCATTGCAGCGAAATTAGTTTTTGTAACGCAGAATATGCTTTTCCTTCTTCAAGGCTTTCCACGGCAGCGTTATAAGCATCGTTGTAATTTTTATAATTGCCCGTGCATTGAAGCGCCATGGCCGCATTGGCAAGCACCACTGCATTTTGCGCCCAGGAGCCTTCGCCTTTTATAATTTGCATGAATATGTTTGCCGCCTCATCGGTGGTGCTTCCGCCGGTAATATCATGGGCTTCAACAAACCTTTTTCCAAGCTCTGTTGGCGTTTTAATTTTTTCGCCGTTATTGGTTATCACTTTTGCATCGTTGGTAAGCGATATTTCATCATAACCGTCCAGCCCATTAATAATAGTAAAAGGCCTGCCGCTTTTTTGTAAAAGATAATTATACATTCTTGCCATTTCCAGGTTATATACACCCACTAACTGGAATGATGGCGAAGCCGGGTTTACCATGGGGCCCAGCATATTAAAGAACGTTCTTAAGCCCAGGTTTCTGCGTATGGGGCCAACGGTTTTTAAAGCGGGGTGAAACAGGGGCGCATGCATGAAGCAGATATTGGCTTCTTCTATTTCCCGCTTTAGTTGCGCATTATCATGCTTGAATATATAACCCAGTTTCTCCATTACATTGGAAGCGCCGCTTACCGATGTGGCCCCGTAATTGCCATGCTTGGCCACTTTTTGCCCGGCGCCTGCCACAATAAAACAGGCAAGCGTTGAAATATTGAATGTATTCTTTCCATCGCCGCCAGTGCCTACAATGTCTATGGTTTTATGGCCGTTCAGGTCCACTTTTACGCAAAGCTCCAGCAAGGCATCGCGGAAGCCTTCCAGTTCTTCAATGGTAATGCTGCGCATAAGAAACACCGTTACAAATGCAGTTACTTCTGTTTCGTTATAACTGCCTTTTGAAATATTGATGAGTATTTCTTTTGCCTCATCGTAAGGCAGGGTCTTGTATTCAAATAAGTATTGTAGTATCTTTTTCATACCGGGATTTTAGCCTTAAATGACCTGATTTTACTGATTATTTTAAGTCGTTTGTATATTGGGTTTATATTTTTTATTAAATAGTCTCTTCCACTCTAAGCTTGCCGCACCAAAATTGATTAACATCCTAACTTCCAAATTGTATGCTTCAAGATAATTCAATCCCTGTGCAAGACATGAATTATCAAGTTTTATTACAGCTTTGGTTTCAACAGAGATTATATTTTCAACTAAAAAATCAACTCTCCGGTCTGCAATGTGTATTTCCTTATAATAGACAGGCATTGAATACTCTTTTTTATAGTTTATGTTCATAAGACTGAATTCTATAGCCAAGGCTCTTTGATAAACTATTTCAGGAAAACCATTGCCTAAAGTGGAATGAACAGCCATCGCTGCTTTTATTATTCTTTCAGTTATATCACTGTGCTTATATTCCATACCGGGATTTTAACCTTAAATGTCCTCGGTTTTGCTGATTATTTACCGGGATTTTAGCCTTAAATATTCCTGATTTTACTTTTATATTTCATAATGTGTTCAGGGGGATAAGCATTAATCAGTTAAATCGTGGTAAGCCAGTTCCGCATGATCTTTTCCCCATCAGGTGTAAGCACGCTTTCGGGATGAAACTGCACGCCCTGCACATCGTAGGTTTTATGCTGTAATGCCATGATAAAACCATTTTCATCTTCTGCGGTTATTTCCAGTTCATCGGGAAAATTTTCCCTGCTCACAATCCAGGAATGATAACGGCCAACGGGAAAAGTTTGGGGCAGACCTTTAAACAACAGACTGTTGGCCGTTGACTGTTGACCGTTGACTGTTTTCACCGGCGTTGCCACGCCATGAAACACGCTGGAAAGATTGGTAAGCTGCCCGCCAAAAACCTCGCCGATGGCCTGGTGACCCAAACAAACGCCCAGTATAGATTTTGATGGTGCATATTCTTTGATCAATGGCAATAATAAACCGGCTTCAGACGGAATGCCAGGGCCGGGCGATAAGATGATCTTATCATAATCGCCGATCTGCTTCAGTGATATTTTATCGTTTCGATATACATCAACTTTCTGATGTATTATTTTTTCAACCAGGTGAACAAGATTGTAAGTAAATGAATCGTAGTTATCGAAGATTAATATTTTCATTTTAAATAAGTCCATTGACCATGGACCATGGTCTGTCGTCATTAAATTGTTTGGGCTATCTCAATTGCTTTTTTAAGCGCCCCTAATTTATTGTTCACTTCATGCAGCTCATTTTCCGGGTTCGATGCGGCTACAATGCCGGCGCCGGCCTGGTAATGCAGGGTGTTTTCCCTGCTTAAAAAAGTGCGTATCATAATGGCTGTATTGCAGGTGCCGTCGAAACCAATGAAGCCTATGCAGCCTGCGTAATAGCCGCGTATGGTTGGCTCATATTCATCTATCAGTTGCATGGCTTTATACTTTGGCGCACCGCTTAAAGTGCCTTGCGGAAAAGTGAGGGCGATCAATTCAAAAGGATTGGCATCTTTGCCCACATTGCCGGTTACCTCGCTCACCAGGTGAATAACATGCGAGTAATAATGCACCTGCCTGAAATAGCTTACATGCACATTGTGGCAACACCGGCTGAGATCGTTGCGGGCAAGGTCAACCAGCATGGTATGCTCTGCATTTTCTTTTGCATCCTGCAATAAGGCTTCTGTAAGCGCACGGTCTTTTGCCGCATGGCCGGTGCGTTTAAAAGTACCGGCAATAGGATGCACAACGGCTTTTTCATCTTTAATGATCAACTGCGACTCAGGGCTTGAGCCCATAAGCTTGTAATCGCCGTAATCAAAATAAAATAAATAGGGCGAAGGGTTTACACTGCGCAAAGCACGATATACATTAAACTCATCGCCGGTAAATTGCTGCCGGAACCACCTGCTTAAAACAATTTGAAAAACGTCGCCGCGCAAGCAGCTCTTAATGCCTTTCTTCACCATTTCCATATATGCCTCATCGGTAATACCGGCGGTTTCCGCTCCCTTTATTTTGAACGGGAATACCGGAACATCTTTACTTTTTATAAGCGATTCTATGGCTTCCAGCCCGCCTGGCAGGCCATTCATTACATTCTCGCATACATACATTTCATCTTTAAAATGGTTAATGGCAATCACGTACTGATACAGCCTGTATCGCATTACCGGTATTTCGGGTGGCTGCTTTTTGCTTTTTAATTCTATCGTTTCAAAAAACTGAACGGCATCATACGAGCAATAGCCAAACAGGCCCTGGGCAATTTTAGCGGCATCATCATCCGTTTCCGCCACTTCAAACTGCTGCATAAAATCCCACAGCAATGCCGGTATATTGGCAGCCTGGCCAATGGGTTTTTTTTCAGGCTGCAGGTTTGGGTATTTTAGTTCCACTTCAGCAAAGCTGGATATTTCAATGCCGCCTATAGCATTGATGCCGATAAAGGAATAACTGTTTTCTGCTGAATGATGGTCGGTGCTTTCAAGTAAAATGGTATCGCGAAACCTGTCACGCAGCCGCAGGTATATGCCAACGGGCGTGTATATATCGGAAAGCATTTTTTTGCTGCGTGTTTCTATCCGGATCTTTTTCATTCGTGCATATTTGTTTTTCAGTTGTCTCATGGAACCTCGCTATGCACATTCCCCTGTTGTGAGAAAAATTATCATGCCCGGTTTCATGTAGTTAAAATAATTCCTGTTTGATGTGTTATTAAATAAACAGCCCCGGTATTGCCGGGGCTGTTATATATCGTTATATAGCAATAGCGTTACATACCCCTTAGAGAATTTGTATGCCACCACCAATTGATATGTAAGCTTAACTTTTTCATTTGTGCGCTGCGAATGTAAAACAATTTTTAAATCATCAAAATAATTTTGTTCTGCCAAACTAATGGAGTGTTGACATGGTTTTAAACCAGGACTTGCGCAAGGCTTTCTCCTCGGTAGTCAATTCTGAATTATTAAGCGGATTTTGTTCAAAAGGATCAGCAGCAAGGTTATAAAACTTTCCACCCTTGGGATTAGCTGTTGTATCATATTGCTTGTAAACAGCGTTTTGCATCCACCTGCGTAAATGCTTCGGATCATTTTCATATTTGCCTGCCCCGGGATAATGATTAAAGACCCAATCCCGCAATATATATTGCTGTCCTGTTAATTGCGGGGCAAAGCTTACTCCGTCTGTAGTGCCATAAGATGCAGGTATTGAAACCTTTGCTATATCTGCAAAAGTTGCCATAAAATCAGCAAAGCTTATAAGTGAAGTGTCCTTCCTGCCAGCAGGTACCAACCCCGGGCAATAAGCAACAAACGGCATGTGTGTGCCCAGGTTTAAAGGTAAAGATTTCCCTCCAGGCACTATAATGCCATTGGTACTGCTGTGAATGATATTGGCTGTGCCATTATCAGCCGTAAATATAATAATGGTGCTGTCTGCAATCCCAACATCTTTTACTTTATTCACCAACTCCCCAATAAGCTTATCCATATATGTTACCATTTCAGGGAAATACAGCGTATCATTAAGGCTCCTTGGCGCATTGGGATCCCACGATGCAAATGCGGCATCATCGGGCGTGGGGCTAAAGGCGGCATGGCAAAGGTCCAATGCCCAATACACAAAAAACGGGTTTTTATTGGCATTGCTGTCAATAAAATCAAATACATAATCCCTGAACATATCCTGGCCATATTTACCATTGGTTTCGCTGTCTGGTAAATAGCTTCCATTTTCATATATCTGCGGGTTTTTATAAAACTGGTTTGCTGTTTCTTCACTGCCCCCGCTGTTTAAATTATAAGCGTTGTTTACTCTGTATTTATCAAACCCAAACAGCTTTATGGAATTATCTCCGCCATCAAATTGCCATTTTCCCGAAGCGCAGGTAGTATATCCTGCCAGCTTAAAAATATTGGCAAAAGTGCGCTGGGACTGATCCATTACCCCCCATGTGGCATAATTTCTAAAATTATATTTTCCGGTTAATAACATAAACCTTGATGGCGAGCATAATGCACTGCCGTAACAATTTGTAAACTGGGTGCCGTTTGCAGCCATAAAATCAATGTTAGGTGTTTGGTAAGATTGCCCGCCGCAAAAACTTGGAACTTCATATCCAACATCATCTGCTAAGATTAAAATTACATTAAGGCGTGAACTGGATATTACCGGCGAAGTAGTGTCTCCAGGAATTTCAGGGATTTTTATTTCTTGTTTATGGCAACCGGTCAGAGGTGAAAAAAAGCAAAACATACTTAAAATCCAAATAGGATTTGTAAACAGGGGAAACGATTTTTCAGGTTTGGATACAATCAATTTCATAGCGGTTAACAGTTATGGTTAAAGACTAAAATTATTGAAAATAAATTATTGCATCAGAAACAAATATATGTTTGATAAAGCTTATATTGCATTTAACTAAATTAATATATTCTCCTTTGGCATTAAGGCTTGCCCAATAAAAAAATTGTTTAACCTATAAAAATGCGCTTATGAAAAACCAATGCTGCTTTTTTTTATGCTTTTGCATGTTTGCAATTATAAGTTGTAAGAAAAACTTTAATGAAGGTAATACTGTTATTAAAGCATCAATGCACATCGACAACTTAACGTTTAATGACACGGCTTCGCAATTTGGCATATTTATAAATGCTGCTTATAGTAGCCAGTCCCCAGGCGCCACAGACGTTGAAACAAACGTTACTGACAGTGTGAAGCTCCTGCTTGATTCGGCTTACGGTGCGAAAAATATCCGTATCCAGATTAACCACGATGTATGGCCAACTGCAGCATCGAGGGATAAGTTTTTAACGATGTTTAAAAATTTATGGGATAAAGGGTTTTCACCTGCTGTAAATATTCTCTGGAACCAACCCGGCAGCCAGTATGCTTTTGCAGACTCAACAGCCTACGCAGCTTTTGTAAGCGAGATACTTGATTCAATAGACAACAGAAGCAATACCGGAGAGCACATGAAACCTGGCATTGTGGTAGTAGAAAACGAAGAAACTAATGCATCAAACTACATCAATACCACCCAGGCCGCATTAAACAAATACCTGGGAATGCTGAGACAGGCAGCTATTGTTTGTCATAATAAATCAGTAAAAATAACCAATGGGGGTATTGTCTGTTTTCTTGCGAGCGCACTCACCTGGAATTGGTTAAAAAGTACCTATGACACATCTGTCGCAAATACATGGGCAAGAAAAGTTTTTAAGCAGGATTTTGTTGATGATTTAAATGCAGGAACATATACTTCTCTCATTAATTTAGGTAAATATCTTGTTGGGAAGTATGCATTGGTTAATTATCTTTCTTATATTAATATTCACTGGTATGAGCCCGTAATTGCAAGATATTGGCCGGAAGATAGTACAAGCCCTTATGATCCGCCTTATAATAAAAATCCTGATAATCTTGTTGCAGGAGCGTTAGACAGCACCATACAATATTTCAATACGGCTATACCATCCCTCAAATTAATAACCAATGAAACCGGCCAGCTTGGCTATTCACAATCCCTGACCAACAACATGGTTAACAAGTACAGGAGTTTTTATACTAATGGTGGAAATTTCCCTATAGTTATATGGTATGACGGCGATGCCGATGAAAGTGAAGTTATTAGCGGCGCCAAAGCCTTGCATAATACAATTTCAACTACTTCTTATACATTAAGAAATTCGGGAACGAAATTTGAAAATAAAATGAATTAATTTCTGTTGCAGCAGGGCCTTCATTGCAAAGGCTTGTGTGCAGCCTGAGGCCCTGCGTTGTAAGCAATTCAGTAAATTAGCTAATGCCAGGCCGCACAACACAAAACAGCGATATGAATTACAACAAACAAAACAAATCCATAACTTTAATACATGCAATATGGAGGAACGGTTTATATCTTGACCAATGTGCACAATGAAGTTTTGTACATTGGTGTCACTTCAGATTTATTTACAAGAATTCCTCAACACATTAATAAATTTTATTCCAGTTCATTTACTGCAAAATACAATTGCAATAAACTTGTGTATTACGAAACCTTCGGCAGGATTGAAGATGCGATAGCAAGAGAAAAACAATTAAAAAAATGGAAGCGGGAATGGAAGGATAAATTGATTAGTGGCTTTAACCCTGAATGGAAAGACTTGTTTCCCGGTTTATAAGCTTTTAAAAAGCCATACAGCAAAATTTAGGCAGCCACTTCGCACCGTCATTCCCGCGCAGGCGGGAACCTGCTGTTGCAATATTGTGGAGCCTGCAAAAAAATTGCAGCCTAAGCATTCAACCATCAGATGCCCGGTGAGGCCGGGCATGACGTGTGAAGGCGTGTGTTTATAAAAGGCAACTTAAAAATTTGCGCCGCTAAAATGCGCCCCATCTGGCGCGACTATGCACCGCACCAGTACCCCCAAACCCACAAGCTAACCCTGCATACCTGCGCTATCTTACGCGCATACGGTTTATTTTAATCTAAAGAATTCCCAGTGGGCTTGCCCCTGGGCCTATGAAGTTAAAAAGATTTTGGAGATTTGATAAATGGCAGAAGCTATATCAAAATCTCACAATGTAAGTGTGTTATTATATCATTTAG
>NZ_JASGEX010000232.1:0-6929 GCF_047606085.1 Parafilimonas sp. | reverse complement strand
GGTACAGTTTATTTTCGCCCATATTGGAAGTAAAGAATACATCCGGCAAATCATCATTGTTTAAATCGCCGGTGGCTACGCCACCGCCGTTATAGTAATTTCTGTAGGTAAACCCGTTTTCCAGCTTTCCATCAGTTACTTTGTTGTTGAAGTCAATACCGGTATTTGTCTCCAGGGTAAATAAAGTGTTGCTTTCTCTTGCAGCATGGCAGGACATAAATAAAAAAACAATCAGGGCATATAGCAGTATTAATCGCATAATTTCTTGGTACAAAATAAAAAAGGCCATTGCATAAAATGACCTTTTTTAAAAATTAACAAATAAAAATTCAGTATCCTGGGTTTTGGGTAAGATTAGGATTGGCTATTAACTGGGTGGAAGGAATGGGGAACAATAAATATTTTGAGGAAGCATCTGCATCTTTTAAATCCCAGGCCTGTAAAAATACGCCCATGCGTATTAAATCCTGGCGCCTCCAGCTTTCCCAGTACAATTCCTTTTGCCTTTCTGCCAGCAATGTATTTGCATCGTAAAGATCACTCGTGTTTACCAGGGTTAGCGAAGTCAGGCTGGCTGCTTTTCTTGCAGACCTTAACTCGTTTACCAGGGCAAGCGCTGATGCGGTATTCCCTTTGTTAAGATAGGCTTCGGCCATCATTAAATACACATCGGCCAGCCTGAATATCTGGAGCTGGTTTCCCTGCTGGCCACTGCTGTAGTTATCGTAATCAGGCGGGTATTTAATAATCCTGATACCGTCATCTTCCAGCGTGGTTGCATCGGTTTCAATATTGCTTACGGTAGCGTTGAAGGTTAAGGGGTTCCCATTTCTATCCACCCTTGCTTCCCCGTCTTCATCATATTGCTGCCCTTCAAGCAAACCAACTTTTAAGCCGGAAACATTGGTTACGCCCGGATACGCAACATTGCCTTGCCGCATGGTATCGGAAGCATCGAAAGCTTCGTAAAAATCAGCAATTGTGCTAAAGCCATTCCAGCCTGCACTGCCATAATATCCATAGTCTGCATCTGTTGACACAGCATCTTCATGCCCGTAGGAATTATAGTGCAGGGTCATCATCCATCTTGCATCTATGCCTGCCGTGCTTCGGCCATCATTGCTTGAAACGCCGGGCAGGTTTGGAAGGGCAAAAATCATTTCATTGCCTACGCCAAAGCCATAGGATTCATCTTGGCCGCCGTTATTTGGGCTGAAATTATCAAAGTAATGCGGCGTTAATTCAAGCGCTGCGCCGGTAAGGCTATTGGTTGTTCCGCTTTGAATGATGGCATTGCCAAGGCTGATAATTTCAGCCATATCCGTAGCGTCGGCTGTGCCGGGCGATTCCCTGCTTAAAAATGCCTGTTTGTTTAATAAAACTTTCATTAATAAAAACCTTGCAGCGTTAGGGCTTGCGCTGTAAGGCTGATTATCATCGCTTAATACACTAATTATGGCATTAAGATTCGTGGTTAATGTATCTATTGCCTCGGCCGGCTGCATAACCGGGGGTGCATCAATGGAATTATACTTTTCGACTGTTCTGTAAGGAACCTGGCCATACAGATCCAGATAATAAAATTGCGCTAACGACCTTAAAAATATAGCTTCTGCCGCCTGTTCTGCTGTGGGGCTGAAGGCTAACACGGTAGTGGCATCGCTTTCCAGTGTGCCAAGATTAATAAAAACAGACTGTGCCTGCGTGTGCGTTACATCCCAGGTATGCTGATGAAGCACCCGCCATACGCCATTATCATCCCAGTCTCCGCCACGGGTGGGTACCAAACACTCATCTGTAACCGTTTCTTCTAAAGAAAATATCTGATCCTGGCTGGTGAAAGGCGTATTCAGATCGTTATAGGCATTATTCAGTAATGCTGTAATATCAGAACTGGCAGATGTTCCCGGGCTGGTGAGCGAATCATTAAAAGACTCATCCAGTTTGGTGCAGCCTGCTGAAATTATTAAAAAGGCTGATATTATAATTAGATATTTATTAAGTTTCATTGCATTTTTTTTTTGAGGTAACTATACTTTAATTTCCTAAGCTGAGGTTAATGCCTAAAGTAAAAGAACGCACGGTTGGATATCCCACATAATCAATACCGATGGATGGTATTCCTGTGCTGTTAATATCTGCCTTGGAAACGTTAACCTCGGGGTCAAACCCGGGATATTTGGTTATGGAGAAGAGGTTTACTCCGGTGAAATAAACACTCGCATTTTTAATAACTTTCCCAATATCGCCCATTCTGTAGCTTAAGGTAACGTTGCCCATTTTCATGTAGTTGCCGCTATATAAATAACGGGTTGAAGCAGATACCGGGTTGGCCACGCTTTCCGTAGTATTAATTAATGTTTTTGAAATGTTACTGCCGTTTGTTATAAAGCTCAGGCCTGTAACTGATTGCAATGTGTTATTGTAAATAACGTAATTAAAGGCGCCATGCATGTTTATTACGAGCGACCATTTTTTATAATCGAGCTCGGTTCCAAAGCCAACAATCCACCTGGGATTGGGATCGCCGTTATAAGTAGCCGAATCATCAGTTATAGAAAAGCCGTCTTTGTCAAACCCATAAAATTTACGCAGGTAAAATACATCTACAGGCTGCCCGTTTGCTATGGCCTGCACATACGTGGCCGAAGTGCCTTTGCCATTTAAATTGCCGGTTAACACCATTGGCCCGGAGCCTGCTTCCGGATAAACAAATTTGTTTACCACATAAGTGGCGGTGGGGCTGATAGACCAGGAGAAATTTTTGCCCTGGATAATTTGCCAGTTGAGGCCTATTTCTCCCCCCTTATTGGTAACATATCCTGCTAAATTTTGCCATATAATACCGCTGTTGGCGGGAGCAGCCAGTGTGCCCGGGAACAAAGGATCGGTAGTTTTTTTGAAGAAAACATCTATGCTGCCGGTAAGCCTGTTATTCAGAAAACCAAAATCAATACCGCCGTTGGTAGATGATACCGTTTCCCATTTTAAGTCGGGATTAGCAAAATTTACTACGCTCAGGCTGCCATAGGAAGTATATTGATAGCGGTCTTGCGAAGAGCCTGACGGGAAAGACTGGTTGCCGGTTCTGCCCCAGCCAACCCTGAGAGCCAGGTTATTAAACACTTTACTATTTTTCATAAAGCCCTCATCGCTGACGGACCATTTTCCGGAAACGGCAGGAAAATAACCGTAGCGGTTGTTTTTGCCAAATTTCGTTGACCCGTCTGCGCGGAAAGAGGCAGTAATAATATACTTGTTTTTATAACCCAATTGCACCCTCCCGAAGTATGATTGCAGCTCCGTGGTGGGATCATTGCTTGAAGAAGTGGTTAAATTAGCCTGTTCCCCATCCTGCATGTTATCATAATAATGAATTGGCACTAAGTCGGTAATATCCAGGTTGTAATCAAATTGATATACGCTGCTTGCCTGCCATTTATATTTTGTGGCATAATATTCATAGCCGGCTAAGGCAGTCAGGCTAACATCATTAAAATCTTTTGTGAAGGTTAAAGTATGTGTTATGGTTTGAGAGAAAAGCTGTGCGCTTGCTGTGTTTGCCAGGCCCGCGCCGTCGGCATTTCCGCCGGTACCGGTAATATAGCCCTGCAGTTCCTGCCCCCTTGTGCCGGAACTGTAATTAACGCCATAAAAAAACATATATTCCAGGGAAGGAAATATTTTATATCCTGCAGAAATATTGCCTAATAAAGTTGTAACAACTGCATAATCATTATATGCTCTTGATAATAAAGCCGGGTTAATCTGGCCATTTGGATTTACCGTGTAATCAGTAGCGCTGCGCTGCAGTAATAACGTGGGATTCCATTGCATGGCAAGCGAAACCAAATTACCCGTGCTGCCGGCGTCATTTGAAATGGGGGCGATTTGTTCTTTGGTATTGGCAGCCGTTAGCCCAAACTTAAGGGTAAGCTTATTATCCAAAAATTTATAGCTGCCATTAATATTGCCGATGTATTTATTTAATGCGGTTTTATCAACGAGGCCCGGAAATTTTGAAGCGAAAAACGAAGCCCTGAACCGGCTGTTTTCACTTCCGCCTCCATTAAATGCAACGGAATAATTTTGCGAAAGCTTATGCTGGATAATGGCGTCAAAAGGATTTATGGAGGCGCCTGAATCAGAACTGGCGCCGTATTTTGCCAAAGCCGTTCTATATTCACTTGCATTTAGCACATCCGGCTGCTTCATTAAACCGCCAATGCTCCATGAAGTGCCCACGTCAAATCTTGCGGGCCCGGCTGCTCCTGTTTTGGTTGTAATCATTACCACACCATTTGCGCCCCTTGAACCATAAATAGCTGAAGCCGATGCATCTTTTAAAACAGAAATATCCTGAATATCGCCCGGGTTCAGGTAAGTTAAGGGATTAGCATCCGGCATTGTGCCTAAACCGCTGACACTGCTTATAAAACCAGGCCTTGCTGATCTTCCGTCCAAAGGCACGCCATCAACTACATACAACGGGTCTGTGCCAGACCTGATTGAATTATTTCCGCGTATTTTTACGGAAGCGGGAGCGCCCGGTGCGCCACTCGCAACCGTTACCTGCAGCCCTGCAACTTTACCCTGTAATAACTGATCCGGCGTTGTAGAGGGTATTTTATTAAAGTTCTTGGCAGTAACGGTAGAATAAGACCCGCTGAGATCTTTCTTCTTCGCCGTTCCATACCCAATAACCACCACATCCGTTAAGCTGGAATTATCAGGCGCGAGAGAAACATTCACCGAAGACGATGAGGAAATATCTACGTCCTGGGGCGTAAAGCCAACAAAACTTACAGTTAAGGAAGTGGCAGTGGAAGGCACATTTAAAACGAAATTGCCGGAAGCGTCGGTGGTAGTTCCCGTTTTACCACCTTTTACTACTATGGATGCCCCTGTTATCGGGCTTCCCTTTTCATCAGTAATTTTTCCTGTTACTGTTTTTTGTGATCGTGCAGCAAATGCAAGCAATAACAACGTTGGGCACAGAACGAGTGCCTTGAGCAACCGATTTAATGTCATAATACAAGCAGTTTAAAAATTAACAAGCAATTTTATACAATGCCAAGCAATTAAACCATAAATATAGGTAAACCGTGTAATAATTACACAGTTATCAAAAAATATTTTAACTGCTTATACTTAATGACATACAGGAATTTAAGAAAGCTGCTTAGCAATTGAAGATATTACACTGCAAAGCTTTCGCCGCAGCCGCAGGTGCGTGATGCATTGGGGTTTTTAAAAACAAAGCCTTTGCCATTCAGGCCGTCGGAATAATCGAGCTCGGTGTTTAGTAAATAGAGAAGGCTTTTTATATCTGTAACCAGCTTAAGATGTTCCAGTTCAAAAACCTGGTCAGCAGGTTTCAGTTCATTGTCAAAATCAAGTTTATAGCTTAAGCCGGAACAACCCCCGCCCACTACAGAGACACGCAAAAAATACGTATCGTCAATGCCTGCCTGCTGCATCAGTTCCCTGGCTTTCAACTGCGCTTTTTCTGTGGCTGTTATCTGTTCTGCAACTGTTTCCATAAACCTTAAATTGTGCTGCAAAGATAAAACTTAGTTTATTGAATTGAACAAAGCGGGGCATTCACGCTGAAAGTTTACATTTTATTGATAAACAGAAAAGGTTGGCAACAAGCTGGTTTGTGCGTTATCCCCGGGCAAATCAGGAATGCGTCATGATGCCGGCAGTTTATTCCGGGTTTGTCATTGCCTTCCTCAAAAACCTGTTATATAAATATTCCGATAACTGGTTATCGTAACTCTGCTTATCGCATTGCGCTATCCAGTTAATTCCCCTTACCGCATTTGTAATAAAAAGCTCATGTGCCTCTGCAAGCGCATCAGTTGTTATAGCTGTTTCATTAAAGGGTAGCCCCTCTTTTTTTATGCAATCAATTAAAAATCGCCGCATTACGCCACTTATACAGCCTTCACTTAAAGCAGGCGTTTCTATCTTGCCATCCCGCATCAAAAAAATATTGGCAATCGTTGCATCGGCAACACGATTATTATTATTTAAAATAATGGCATCATCCAGTTTGTTTTCTTTTGCCCACAGTGCGCCCATTGTATATGGCAAAAAATTATTGGTTTTAATGTGAGAAAAATCATCGCAGGTCTTTCTTGCCTTTGTGTAAATGCCTGTTGCCAGCCCTTTATCATTAAATAATAGTGCTGAATTATTTAACGTCCATGTTTGAATGATATAATTGGGAAGATTATTTTCAAAATCATACAGGCTGCCATCGCTGCGAAAAACCGTTAAGCGAATTCTTGCCAGTTTTTGATGTTCATTTTTTCCAGCCAGTTTTTTTATTTCTTCAGCGAGAAAAGCCGCAGTAAAATATGACGGCACATCAAACCGAAAGCTCTGCAAAGAGGAGAACAGCCGCTCAAAATGGTACCTGCTTAATGCTATTTCACCATCCGTTAATCTCATCGTTTCAAAAAGGCCATCGCCAAAACGGAAAGACCTGTTATCAGCAGTAAGAATAGCCTTGCCGGATGCAACCAGCTTATTATTATAGAAAAAATATTTGCCATCTTCCATCAGGCAAAAATAAATGGTGTTTGCACAACGGGAGAAGCAACATTTGCGGTATTAAGATTAATAAAGCTATAGTAATATTACAAGGTAAATCCTGGCCGCCCCGATAATAAATTCATGTCTATATTTGTCTATAGACAAATCCGGGATATTATGGATAAGCCCAGGTACATAGACCTCAGAAGCGATTTCGGATTTAAGCGGGTGTTTGGCACCGATGCAAATAAAGATTTTTTGATAGCCTTCCTCAATGCGCTGTTCCGGGGGCGAAAAAACATTAGCGATATATACTACAACAAGAACGAGCATGTGGGGGATACAGAAGAAATGGGCGGCGTTATTTTCGACCTTACCTGTACAGC
>NZ_JASGEX010000231.1:0-4831 GCF_047606085.1 Parafilimonas sp. | reverse complement strand
TTAACCCCGAAAAATGGCTCACCCACTTATTTGACAATATCAACAAAACCCCAAAGGAAAATCTACACTCCCTGCTGCCGCAAAATTATCCCTCCCATACTGAACATCAATGATGGGGTTGGACGAAGGAATACTTTTCTCAACCTGTTTTTTAGGATAGAGTTTGTTCAATTTTGTATTTAAGTCGTCAATTACAGTTTCTGTGATTTCAAGTAAGTCAAAGTAAATATGACAATGATATGCAGGGCAACCGTCATAGTTTTTTATGTGAAGTTCTACACCAAGAATTATATTTATATTTTTTGAAACAGCCTCAAGATATATTTTTTTGTTTATAGTGTTGTGGTCTGTAATTGAAATTAAAAAGTCAGAGTTTCCATTGAACTCTTTTATTTTATTTATAAGCGGGTTAAGGTCGTAGTTCTCGTTAATCTGGTCTGGATTGTCAGATGTATGAATATGTATATCCGTATATATTGGATTCATTATAGTGTTTTGGATTTATGAATTGTCGCTAGACTATAAATATACACAACTTCCTCAATTTTAAATCGTTGTTTCGTAATTTTAAACAACGTAGTCAGATTAGTAAATGAAAATTCCCCAATCCATAATAAACCGTCTCAATAAAAGATATGTAACAGCTATCGACGTTCATGGGACGATCCCGAATGATTTTATTTGGATAGCTAAGGACGCTAAGGCTTTTCTCGACAAAGCGATTAGAAAAGGAAATGCAGTGAGCTTGGATGATATTGACTATTTGCTTTCGGAAAAAGATTTCTGGGACATAGAACATTTTGAAGATTTCTGCCAGAATATTTACTTCACGTTTAAGCCTGGCTTTACCACCAAACTGATTCGCCGCCTGCCGGATGTCAATAAAGAAGACCTGGATTATTTTCTTCAAATCCTCGGGCACTACCCTTCTGCCTATCCGGACGCCATCAACCACCCGACCGATCCCTACCTGCATTTTATTGGCAAAAAACTATCCAGCCTGAACAATAAAAATATGCTTGACGAGGTGATCCGGCTGGATAAAGAAAACCGGTAACGAAAACCCGAACCAATAAAAACCCGGATGGCTTTGCCGGGGCTGTAGCCAGTATGATTACCATTTTTAAAGAGCTGGGATATTTTAAAGATGATTTTTCCTTCCCTGAAATACTGGATGCTTATCTAAAAGAGACCGGTAACTCTATTGGTAAGCTCAATAATTTTAAGAGAAACTACCTGGCAGATAATTATTATTTGCGTTATAAAGCATCTCTCGAAGACCTAAACCTCAAAAAATACCAGGAAAACGCCTCACATTCCTGATTTTCCGCCACACTGACTTGATATGCCTTCAGGGTGAGACTATGTTGCGCTCATTGTTCACAATTAAAAACAATTAGTAATGAGCGTAAGTAATCCTTTTGAACAAATTAATGAACGGCTGGATCAGATTCAAAAATCTTTGATCGCCTGGTTTTCTAAACAGGAAAACAGGGAAAAACAGCCGGATCGTACTTACAGTGCTGATTTCCTCACCCTTCCGGAAGTTGCTATTATCCTGAAAAAACCTATTGGAACAGTTCGTGGGTATATCCATTCCCGCGGACTGCCGGCAAAGAGGCTGGGCAAGCCTTACCTGGTGCGTAAAGACGACTTTACTGAATGGCACAGTAAATGGCAAGGCGTCCATAACCGGGACACCATGGCCATCCGCAAAATATTACAACAGGACTGGCAGTTAAAACCATCGGACAACTCCAACAGTTACCTGCAATACCGTTTGGGGACGGATGGCAGTATTTACGAGTTCATGCAAAAAGGCCGGTTTTACAGCCTTCAGAAAAGCGAGGTGCTGAAGCTCAATAATATTGATGATTTTGATGACAACAATACAAGCTAATCAGTATCAAATAATTACCGTCATCAAAATTGTCATCAACCTTTCATCAAAAAATACCAATGATGACAAACAAAATCTTTTGATGACAAAATGATGAAGACATAACCTGTTCATCATAAGACTATTGCAAACATTTTCATCAAATCATCAAAAAAATGAAAAGTTATGACCCCTAAAAAAAGAATTGTGAGCAGGCAAAGAAAATAGACATTGTCACCTACCTGGAACAGCTAAATTTCAGACCTACCAAAGTGCAGGGTAATGACTATTGGTATTATTCCCCTTTTCATAAAGAACATACCCCATCCTTTAAAGTAAACAGGAAGCTAAATGTATGGTACGATCACAGTTTGGGTAAAGGAGGCAACCTGGTGGATTTTGGTATAGCTTACCATCAATGCTCTGTGGCTGAGTTCCTTGAAAAACTGAACAGCCTGCAACACCATTTTTCTTTTCACCAGCAAAACCAACCGGTCATTAAAACCGCACCTTACCAGGCAGAAAAGTCCAATCCTAAAATCCAGGTACTGGAAATTAAAAACCTTCAAAACCTGGCATTGAAAAATTACTTTCAGAAAAGAGCAATTTCAGTTTCCAACGCTGAAAAATATTGTAAAGAAGTTATTGTAGAAACAGCACAAAAAAAGTTCTCATTGATCGGGTTTAAAAATGATTCAGGAGGTTTTGAGCTCTGTAGTATTGGAGATTTTAAAAGCACTATTGCGCCAAAAGATGTCAGCTTTTTTCAGAATGATAAACCGGCTTTAGCTGTTGTGGAAGGCTTGTTTGATTTTCTTTCACTGCTCGAAAAGCAGGATAAGATACTACCCGAACTGACAAATTTTCTGGTGCTTAATTCCTTGTCTTTTTTTGAAAAAGCAATGCCTTTAATGAACGAACATGAGCGGGTATATCTCTTATTGGATAACGATACTGCCGGTAACCGTTGCACTTCCCTGGCAACAGGCTTATCCCAAAAGTTCATCAATCTGTCCCACAAATACGGGCTTTACAAAGATCTTAATGAGTGGCTGGTGAAAGAAAAAACCCTCGCACCTGAGCAGACCCGCGGGAGAGGCTTAGGCCGTTGAGCTGGCAGGAGCCAGCTATGTTCTCGTGGGCTCGTATCCTCACCCACTTTGAACATGCTGGCCCATTCATGCCGCTTTGGGGCGGCATTCATGGGGGGGGGGCAAAGCGCGGTGGATCACTAATAAACTTAATGTAGTATGGATAATATAAATCATAAGAATAAGGGCAGCAGGCCAAAGAAAACAATACAGCGCAGCCATCGCTTACGGGTGGCTTGCAGCGCATTGGAGTTGGAAATAATTGAAGGAAAAGCAAAGCAGGTGCAACTTACCATATCAGAGTTTTTACGTGAAGCTGCATTAAACAGCCAGATATTTTCCCGGCAAAAAACATTGCCCAAAGAAGTTTTGGAGTTCACAGCGCAGCTCAATCACCTTGCAGCTAATGTTAATTCACTGGCTTATAAAAATAATGCTGCGCAAATATTTAACGCGTTTGAAAGGTTGGAACTAAAACAACTGGCAGCAGATGTAAAGCAATTAGCGCAGGACATTAAAAACCATTTACAATGATTGGAAAGGCGATCACAGGCAAAGGATTTGGCGGATGTATCAGCTACTGCCTGGAAGATAAAAAAATGAGACGTGATAAAGACCAGGCGGTGATGCAAAACCGTGCGGAGATATTGCTTTTCAATAAATGTTTTGGTAATAAAAAAGAGTTGGTACAGCAGTTTAACGAAGTGCGAAAACTAAATCCCAAACAGTCCAGGCCGGTGTTTCATTTTACATTGAGCATGGCTCCGGGAGAAGTCCTGTCCAGGGCACAGCTCATCCAAGTCGTAAGGGATTGTTCAGAAGAATTTGGGTTTTCGGATAATCAGTTTTTAGCGGTAGAGCATAAGGATACACAGCACCAGCATATACATATCGTGGCCAATCGAATAGGTTTTACCGGCAGAACAAATGTATCCGACAGTAACAGTTATAAGCGGATGGCGCAGTTCTGCCGGAAAATGGAACAGAAATACCAGTTGCAGCATGTATTAAGCCCCCGGCGTTTTTTGCCAAAAGCTCAGCAACAATTACCAAGAAGCGACCAGCGAAAGGAAGAGATGAAAGCACGGTTAAAGCAAATTCTGTATGCATCAAAAACATTTGAAGGTTTTGAGCAAAAGGCAAAAGAACGGGGTATTGATATTGTTAAGGGTCGTGGCATCGCTTTTATAGATAACAAGGGCGTAAAAGTAAAGGGCAGCGATATGGGGTTATCTCTACAAGCCGTTTTGAAACAACTCGAACGGAACCAGAACAAAATAAATCAGCATGAAATAAAATACATCAACATAAATCAACATAAACGGGGTTTACACTTATGAATGAAACAATATTAAACGAAATTCTTAAAGAGGTGCTGGAAGAGCAGCGGGAAAATACCGTCAACACCGGCTTAATGGCAAAAGCGACCGAGAACCTGTCCGATAAAATAACCGGTATAGAAGAAAAAGCAACGGGATTAAAGATCACTGCGCCTGAGCCTGATTTAGAACCGATAAAAGAGCTGCTCAAAAAGCACTTTCAAATATTGCGGGCGTTGATAGATGCACAGCCCAAGGAAGTACGGCAAGTAAAGCAGATAATGCTTTTTCCTATTGAAAGCCACAAGCTGGAGTTTTACAAAGCCGTCCTGGGGCAGCTTTTCAAATGGGCTGCTATCCTGGTTATTGTGCTGGTGGTTATTTTTAAAATTGAGCATTACCTAAAATAACTGTCTTAGAGCCTGTTTAAAATTTATTCAATAAAAGTTTTATAGCGGACAGTTTGACCATTTCTTCCGATGATTCCATGAGTAGTTCATAGTTTCTACACAATCTGCGGTCATTGTCAAACCAGGAGAAGG
>NZ_JASGEX010000230.1:0-7097 GCF_047606085.1 Parafilimonas sp. | reverse complement strand
GTAATTTTATTGGAAACTTCACAACTATTTTGCATGGATTATTTAAGCAAACTCGTAACCGACATTGAACTTCAATCAGTGGACGGAATTAAAGAGTGTTTTGAAAACGGAATTAGTCCTAACGACTATTTTAAAAACAAACCACTTATTTATGAGCTTATAACAGAATATCCAAGAGGACCAAAGTTTAAAGAATGCGTTAAAGTGTTTGCAGACTATGGTTTAAACTTTGATGACAAAATTTTATTGGCAGTTTTAATGGATGATGCAACTACTTTAGATAAACAATTAAATAACGACAAAGATATGGCGGACAAATCTAAAAGTTAATTTGGGATAATCTTAAATATTAATTTGGACAATCTTA
This sequence comes from Parafilimonas sp., assembly GCF_047606085.1. Lineage (GTDB taxonomy): Bacteria > Bacteroidota > Bacteroidia > Chitinophagales > Chitinophagaceae > Parafilimonas. The sequence goes on along the minus strand of NZ_JASGEX010000230.1, from coordinate 6,730 downwards.
AATATTAACGATGCATGTAAATGAAGTTGTTTAAACTTAATTAAAAATCAAAAACGCCCCAGGAATTAAAGAATTTTGTTTTGCGAGCAAAAAACGAATAATTCTGGGACTAATAGACGAAGTTAAGATAGAACAATTGATATTGCCCCATTTGAGCAAAGGGAAAAGAGGCTTTAAAACACGTTTGGACTTAGTGAAAATAGTACAGCTAATTATAAAGCGAATGAAAACCGGCTGTCAGTGGCGTGAACTTAGTATCAAAGAGTACTTTGGGCAAGGAGGGCCTTGTTGGCAAACAGTGTACTACTATTTCAATAAATGGAGCAGGGACGGTTCATTCAAAAAAGCATGGATAAATCTGTTATCAGGCAATAAATCTTTGGTTGATATGTCTTCTGTCCAGTTAGATGGCAGCCATACACCTTCTAAACGAGGAGGAGAGGCTGTAGGGTATCAGGGCAGGAAAGCTACCAAGACGGGCAACAGCCTGTTTTTGTGCGATAATACGGGTCAGATGTTAGCGGTATCAAAGGCTCAATGTGGTGAACACAATGACTTGTACGATATAGCGAACCTTTTTAAAGAAATGATAGAAGTGCTGGAGCAAGCTGACATTGGTTATAAAGGCATATTTCTAAATGCCGACCCGGGATTTGACAGTGAGGAATTGAAAAACCTATGTGCGGAAAATGAAATTGAATTAAATGTAAAACCCAACAAACGAAATCAAAAACAACAGCAAAGTATTGATTATAACTATTTTGATGAAGAACTATATAAAAGAAGAACAAAAATTGAACATGCCAATGCCTGGATGGACGCTTTTAAAGCTTTACTCATACGATATGAAAAGCTCGTTGCTACATGGATGGCATTACAGTGGCTGGCAATTATTACATTGTTCTGTAGAAAATTAAAAGTTTAAACAACCTCATTTTTTAAAATCAACATGCAATACACTCAAGGGAAGAATAATTTATCCAAAATCAATTTCGGTATTATCACCAATATTAAGTGTGCGGCTTAAGCCTTTTACGCTGGCGTCGCTGCCGATAAGCGAATTGTCAAGCACCACTTCAAACAAATTAGTATAAGCGCCCACAATGCTATCGCGTATAACAGAATATTCAAGCGTGGTATTGGCGCCGATGGAAACATGCGGCCCAACAATAGAGTTTTTTAGCCTGCAGCCCGGTGCAATGGCTACCGGTGGAATAATGATGGAGCTTTCTCTCTGAAGATTGGCGTCCACTACCCCACCGAATTTTTTAAGCAGGAGGGTATTGGTTTCAAGCAATGTTTCTTTCTTACCGCAATCAAACCAGTTCTTTACTTTAAACGCCTTGAATTTTACGCCGCGCCGCATCATGCAGTCCAGCGCATCGGTTAAATTATATTCGCCAAAGCTGGTTATGTTTTGAGAAAACAATTGCTCCAGGCACCCAAATAAAACAGCGCTGTCTTTTATTTTATAAATGCCTACCAACGCCATATTGCTTTTTGGAATGGCAGGCTTTTCAATTACATGTTCAATCATGCCGTCTTCATCAATTTCAGCAACGCCAAAATTGCGCGGGTCATCTACCTTTTTTACACCAAGCATATTGCCGGGCGAATTAATCACTTCTTTAATATTATACTCACAAATAGTATCGCCAAGTGTAACCAGAACTTCATCGTCGCCAATAAACGATTTGGTAAGTTCCACTGCATGGCCTGTGCCATGCCGCTCGTTTTGCTGTGCAAAATGACAGGTTAGATGCGGGTACGTTTGCAGTACATATTCCTGGATTTTTTCGCCAAGATACCCGATAACGAAAATAAATTCATGAATGCCTGCCTCATGCAACTGGTCAACAATAAAACTTAAGATTGTTTTACCGGCAATTGGTATAAGAGCCTTTGGCTGTGTATATGTGTGTGGCCGCAGTTTAGCGCCTGCGCCTGCAACCGGGATAATCGCTTTCATGGAGATTATTCGTGCATCATGTGAAAACTACACATTGTTGCAACGGCGTGAAATTAATAACTTTTTCCAGATACAATAAAAATTGTATTTTTTACATTTAATCCCCGCAAAATTCTGTAACGTATTTACTTCGCAAATGTTAATTATGTTTTTTATTGATGCGGGCTACAGCATTGTATGGCATCACGGTTGGCTTGTCCCGATTTTCGGGAGTAACTCCCTTCATCAGCTGAATCATTATTCAGCAATAATTCAAACTGTAAACAAAATTTCAGCAGTTTATATTTGCTGCAAATTAGCAGTATGAATGGTGAATTTCAACCGGAAATTGTATTAGATCATATTTGTAAATTAGGCGAAGGCCCGGTTTGGGATGCAGCAGGCAACAGTATATTGTGGCTGGATATCCTGCAGGGGGAAATTCATCAATTCAATATAAATACAAAACAGCATTCCATATTTACCGCAGGCGAAATGGTTGGCTGCATTGCACCGCGTGAACAGGGCGGTTTTGTTGCGGGCCTTGAATATGGTATTGGTTTTATAGATACTGAAAAGAAAGAAGTAAAACATTTCATCCATCCGGAAGAAGGCTTAAACAATCGCTTCAATGATGGTAAAGCGGATGCTGCCGGCAGGTTTTGGACGGGCAGCATGTCGAAAACGGAAGAAGAAAACAAAGGCAATTTTTATATGGTTGATACGGATCTTTCCATACACAAAAAAATAGAAAATGTTTCTATTTCAAACGGGCTTGCCTGGAATACAGATAACACGATCTTATATTATATCAATACACCAATCAATTATGTATTTGCCTTTGATTTTAATATGGAAACAGGTGAAATAAATAACCAAAGGGTAGTTGTTGATCTCACGCATGAAAAGGGTTTTGCCGATGGAATGACGATTGATGAAGAAGGCATGTTATGGATAGCTTTTTACGATGGCTGGCGTGTGGCCAGGTATAATCCCGTTACAGGCGATCTGCTTCAGCAAATAGATTTACCTGTTGCCAATGCAACCTGCTGTACCTTTGGCGGCACAGACTTTACCGATCTTTATATTACTACTGCCAGTAAAGGCATGAGTAAAGAAGCCCTGGCGCAACAGCCACATGCCGGTAAATTATTTGTTGTAAAAAACACTGGCATAAAGGGAACGCCGGCCCAAAAATTTAAAGCTTAATTAAGGAGCTACAGGTTATGGCAGTTAAAAACAAAAATTACGCATAATGAAACTAATACGTTTTGGAAACAAGGGCAATGAAAAGCCGGGTATTATAGATGATAACAATATTCGCCGTGATGCATCGCAATTATTTAAAGACTGGAACAATGAATTTTTTGAACAGGGCGGGCTTGAAAAATTAAAGGCTGTTGAAGATATTTCACTGTTGCCTGCTGTAGATGAAAATGAGCGTTGGGCTGCGCCTGTTGCAAGACCAGGTAAAGCTATTTGTATTGGCCTGAATTATTCAGACCATGCAGCGGAAACCGGCGCTGCCATACCAAAAGAACCTATTGTTTTTATGAAAGCTTCCAACACGGTTGTTGGCCCGTATGATAATATTCTCATTCCGCGCAAAAGCAAAAAAACAGATTGGGAAGTTGAGCTGGCTGTTATCATAAAAAAAGAAGCCCGCTATCTTGAAAGTATTGATGATGCAAAAGCATACATTGCCGGTTATGCAATTGTAAACGATGTATCTGAAAGGGAATTTCAGATAGAACGCGGCGGCCAATGGACGAAAGGAAAATCCTGCGATAATTTTAGCCCGCTTGGCCCTTATTTATTAACAACCGATGAAATAAAAGACCCGCAAAATCTTTGGATGAAATTAACTGTAAATGGTGTTCAAATGCAGAACGGCAATTCATCTAAAATGATATTCAATGTATATTATGTGGTACATTACCTTTCGCAGTTTATGACGCTTGAAGCAGGCGATATTATTTTAACCGGCACTCCCCCCGGCGTTGCGCTCGGCATGCAAGAACCGCAGTACCTGAAAGACGGTGATGTGGTTGAACTTTCTATAGAGCAGCTTGGTACCCAAAAGCAAACCTGTGTAGATGCATAATTTTTTTAAATGTGTTGGGCAATATAAGCCAAACCATTACCTTTGCAGCCCTTTCAGGAAATAAGCATTTATTTTTTGAAGGAAACGGGAGGTAGTTCAGCCCGGTAGAATACCTGGTTTGGGACCAGGGGGTCGCAGGTTCGAATCCTGTCCTCCCGACTTTTAGAATGACAAAATATTCAAAATGCCTGTAAATAATTGATTTGCAGGCATTTTTATTTTTCATCATGTTAAGTTATTTCAAAATATATCAAGATATTTTTGAGACAATCCATGAGACTTTTTTTCGGGTAGATTTGTCTCAAAAAATCCTTGTTACGCATTGACACATAAAACGTAACATTTATTTTGATATGTTTTGAAACGTTTTATTCTCATGTCTTTTTGGTGAAAATGATTGAGAAATGATAACCAATTAATCATTTCAAAAAATGTGTTGTATGAAAAAAGACCTAACGTTCTTTATTGACATTATTATCAGGAAAGCAAAGAGCAATCCTGCTCATGGTTACTTATCTGCAAAAGTTACTGTCAATGGTATTCCAACTGAAATTTCTCTGAACCAAAAAATCCCTATTACTATATGGGATTCTAAAAGCGAAACGGTTAAAACAAAAAGCAAAGAAGCAGAATCTCTGAACAGGTATATCAACGATGTTCGCTACCGCATCACAGAAAGTAAACGCATATTAGAAGCCGGCAGGTATTCTGTTACCAGCGAAGCAATCCGGGAACATTACTTCAACCGGCATATAAGTCAGAGACCTCCTGCGTCCGGGCATACTGTAAATGAACTCATCCAAAAGCATCAGAAGATTGAATGTGACAGCAATAAATTAAAGCCAGGCACAACAAAGAATTATGCTGCAACAGAAAAGTATCTAAACAACTTCATGCTGCATTATTTTAAAGAGCCTGATATTGATTTAATAAAGATTGACTATGAAGCTTTATTGGAACTTGAAAGTTTTATTCGCGCCCATCCTTTAAAAGCATCAGACCCATGCCTCGGCAATGGTGTTTACAAACACATGGAAAGAGTAGAAAAAATGTTTCGCATGGCTAAGGATATGCGTTGGATAAAAGACAATCCCTTTGATTCATACCATGCTAAAAAGCAAAAAGTAAAAAGAGAAAACCTGAAGATTGAACATTTCATCAAAATTGAAAATCACTCTTTTCAAAATCGCAAAGTTCAATTAGTAAAAGACCTGTTTGTGTTCGACTGTTACGTTGGCGTTAGTTATGTTGACTTATTTGCTTTGGAAGAAAAGGATTTTGAACTGATTGATGGCAACCTGTTCTGTACTATATACAGAAATAAAAGCGTTGAGCTATGCGGCATTCCTGTACCTGATGTTGCAAAGGTCATAATGGATAAGTACCGTTGCACACCTGAAGCATTAATAAGAGGTAAAGTATTTCCTTATGTCAGCAACCAGGAATTCAATCGAAACCTAAAAATTATCGCAGGCATTTTAAACATACCTGTTGATTTAGATACCCGCAAAGCAAGAAGATTTTTTGCCAAAGAAGTTAACCTAAAAAATGGTGTTCCGTTAGAAACGGTTAGCAAATTATTAGGGCATAGTAAGATTAGTACAACAAAAGAAAATTATGCTGATGTGGATGAGGAAAAGATTATAGATGATACAGCTAATGTGCAGGAAAGATTTAATCGCAAGAAAGAGCAGTTTATTTATTCTTAAGAATAGGTTTTATAGAGCATAATAAATTAAATGTATCAATATGAATTTAGACAAGTATGAATATATGATGGACGAGACCTTGCTTAATTTTCAGTTTGAAAGTCTTGGGCCAAATGGAAGGGTGCTAAAAGTCATTGTAGTTACCCCACAGAACTCTAATGGGGTTACTTATTTTAATCTCGCTTTTGGCGATTGGGATAAGGCTCAACAAAAACTGGATGATTTGTCTATAACAAATAATAATGACAGAGAAAAAGTCCTTGCAACAGTTGCTGCAGTTGTATTGGAATTTTTAAATAATTTTCCCGATATGATGGTGTATGCTGAAGGCAGCACTCCATCGCGAACAAGATTGTATCAAATTGGCATTGCTTCACAATATGAAAAAATATCTTCCCTGCTGCATGTTTACGGATTTGTCAATGGTCAATGGGAAGAATTTAGGAAAGGTTACAATTACGAAGCCTTTTTGGTTTCGCTTAAATAAATTAATAAATTTACACCAGTTAAGGAGGTGAATATGGAAACAGCGTCAAAAAAAACAATAACTAAAAAATATTCAAAAGGTATTATAAGCGAAAAGGTAAAAGATTACAGCCATGATCCTTTTGTTATCAAAAAAGGAAAAGCTTCTGAAGCCTTTTTAAATAAGCATGGTTTTCCAAAAGAATTACTTGAAAAAAGATGAGGCGTAAGTAACTATATTTTGAAAAGGTTGTCTTTGACAGCTTTTTTTAGTATTATGCCCTTATTAGCTATAGCTATTTTTCCGGCACAGACTGAATAGTAGCCCATAGAAATTTAAATGAGCTAAGAACTACACTTCCCTATCGAATTTATTTATTGGTAGTGTTTATTTCTTTGTGTAAATAGCTTATTAGTAGCTGTATAGAGAGTTAACCCGCGGGCAGGTGAAGTGAAGTGAGGCGTAGCGGAGCCGAACGAAGCGAACCTGCCCGGTTTGCGGCC
>NZ_JASGEX010000229.1:0-65955 GCF_047606085.1 Parafilimonas sp. | reverse complement strand
TCCGGTCGGTGAGACACCGACCGGAAGCGGGTTCTACAGGTGGGTGTCCCACCGCCTGCGAAAATTTGAAATACGCCCCCATTTAAAAGTTAATAATAATTTTGATTGCTTTTAAGCTTAAAAGCAGATTCCCGCCTTCGCGGGAATGACGGGCAGGAACGAGAATTAATCTTGCCATCTGATAAAGCAAGTACAAATTGCCAATGCATAAATTTATCCGGTGTTTACTATAAATACCGGTATGTTTTTTCTGTTTGCAATGCAGGTTATAATGTTTTAATGTCGGCTATTAATTTTTGTACAGACTGTTTATCGGTGGCATCATAAAAGCCGCGAATGCGGTTTTGCTTATCCACCAGCGTTATGTATTGTGTATGGATAAATGCGCCATCATCGCCGGCTGCGGTTGCGGTATCTGCGCTCAGCAGGTAATCCTGTTGCGCCATTTTATACAATGCATCTTTATTGCCGGTTAAAAACTCCCATTTGCCGGGCGTTGCATGCATGCGGTCTGCATAGGCTTTTAGTACAGATGGCCGGTCTGTTTCTGGATCAACCGTATGCGAAAGAATGATCACATCGTTATTGTTTTTAAAAGCATCCTGCACGGCTTTTAAGTTATTGTTCATGACCGGGCAAATGCCTTTGCAGGTAGTGAAGAAATATTCGGCCACCCGTATCCTGCCTTCCACATCTTTGCCGGTAATTGTTTTTCCATCCTGGTTAATAAAAGAAAAGTTGCCTACTGTATGGCCGGCCTCTCCCAATACCGGCAATGCTTTTCCTGCAGATGAATAAACCATAACGCCAATGAAAACAAGCAGGCCGGATAGTATCAATCCAAGAAAAAATTTATTGGCCTGCGCGCCTATGGGAGATGTTTTTTTCTTCGTCATAACAGATTGATTTTATATGCTGATAAAGGCGTGAAAAAAGTGATTTTGTGCATGGGGTTACTATAATTTCTTTTCCTTTTTCAGCCGTTCGGCAAATGCGTTTTTACAACCGGTTGAACAAAAGCCATATACCTTGCCATTAAAGTGCAAGGTGTCTTCAACACCGGCGCTTAAAGGCATGCCGCAGCTGGTGTCTTTCTGTGTTGCAAAAACAATATGGCTGAAATCTTTTTTTACTGAATCTTTTGCAGGGCCTGCCTCAAAAGCTGTTTCCTGGTTTGTTGTAGTTGCATTGCATGCCGCAACAGCCATGCACAGCATAAAAATTATTTTCTTCATGATTCGTATGTTTGTTCCGCAGCTAACGCAAATCTTCGCAGATGGTTTTGATGATATGATCAATCTGCGCGGCGAAATATGCGGGCGTTAAAAAAAGACAGGTTTAATTTCCTTATCCTGAGCTGATGTTATGATAAGCGCAGTTGCAAAAGCTATGCAAGCGGGGGATGGAATATGGAAGATGAATAACCCTGTAATAAGGTATTGTCTGTACGGCGGTTATAAGGTATTTCAGTGATAATATAATTATTAAAACCGGCAATGGTTTCGCCGGGCGCTTCATATACAGGTGCCTGTACTTTTTCAGGCCTGTTCTCATTAGCCTGTTTGTTACTGCCCTGCTCCTTTGCCTTTTGTTTGTTAAGATAGCAATGCCCGTTGCAATGCAGCTGCGGCCTGGTTTTATTGATGCAGAAGTTTTCGGCGATATAGTTTTTATTCAGGGAATAAGCTGCGTCATACACAAACGAACTGAATGTTTGCATAAGCATGATGAAAAGGAGCAGTATGGAAGTAATTGCTTTCAATGTTTTTACCAGCAGTGGCAAAAGTATATAGAAAACCGGTTATTTGCCAAACAGGAGAAGCTGGGGTGTATTTCAAATACGCCCAGAAACTCCTTTACATTTTTCACGGGTCTCTTGTGTAGTTTGTGCATGAAAAATTTAATGTACGTTTGAGGCTTTATGGAGAGCAGCAAGACCGGATTGGCTAACATTTTTATTGAGCGTTCAGAAATCAATTCAAAATTGCTGGGAAGAAAGGTGATTATTGACGCTTATCTTCCTAATGATGTCCCTCATCCTGAAAATATGAGCCTTTTGCTGATAAACGATGGCCAGGATCTGCCAAAAATGCCCTTTGATGATATGCTGAATAGCCTGTTGCAGCAAAATAAAATAGAGCCGGTTCTGTGCATAGGCATTCACTGTGGTGAAAACCGTAAAATGGAATATGGCGTTGCCTGCCAGCCGGATTATAAGGGGCGCGGCGCCAAGGCCGGGGCTTATACGGAATTTGTTTTTTCGGAACTGCTGCCGGCCATTCGCAAAAGCTACAATGTGCCGGCCTTTAAACAGAAATCTTTTGCCGGTTTTTCACTGGGAGGTTTAAGCGCACTGGATATTGTATGGCGCCATCCGCATGAATTTGCCCATGCTGGCGTTTTCAGCGGCTCGCTGTGGTGGCGCAGCAGGGGATACCATGAAGGCTATGACGATAATAAGCACCGCATTATGCATGAAGAAATAAAAAAGGGCAAATATTACCCCTGGCTGAAATTTTTTTTTGAATGTGGCGCGCTGGATGAAATAGCCGACCGTAATAAAAACGGCATTATAGACTCAATTGAAGATACACTTGACCTGATTGCTGAATTGGGCAGGAAAGGATATACAAACGATGCCGTAAAATATCTTGAACTGGAAGACGGGCGTCACGATGTGCCTACCTGGGCGCGGGCTTTTCCGGATTTCCTGGAATGGGGATGGGGAAAAAAGGAGCGTGCTGTGCACTTGTAACGGGCAGCTATGCTGGTTTTTATCCGGCTTCTGCAGGCAGAAACCTTATTTTTGCGCCCCTAAAAATTTATAATATGGATAAACATGCATACATATTCCCGGGCCAGGGATCGCAGTTCTGCGGCATGGGAAAGAATTTATATGAAACCAATACGCAGGCAAAGGGATTATTTGAACGGGCGAATGATATTCTCGGCTTCCGCATAAGCGATATTATGTTTGGCGGCACAGATGAAGAATTAAAACAAACAAAGGTTACACAGCCTGCCGTGTTCCTGCACGCTGTAATTGCATTTAAAACATTAAACAATGTGAAGCCCGGTATGGTGGCCGGCCATTCGCTTGGCGAGTTTTCTGCATTGGTTGCCAACAATGTTTTAAGTTTTGAAGATGCACTGAAACTGGTAAGCATACGGGCGCAGGCTATGCAGAAAGCCTGCGAGATCAACCCTTCTACCATGGCGGCTGTACTGGCTTTGGCCGATGATAAAGTAGAAGAAATTTGCGCTGCCGTTACAAAGGAATTAGATCATGAGCAGGTGGTGGTGGCGGCTAACTATAATTGCCCCGGCCAGTTGGTAATAAGCGGCTCAACCGAAGCCGTTGATTTGGCTTGTACAAGAATGAAGGAAGCTGGTGCAAAGCGTGCATTGCTGCTGCCCGTGGGCGGCGCTTTTCATTCGCCTTTAATGGAGCCTGCAAAAGAAGAACTGGCTGCTGCTATTGAAGCAACAACATTTGGTTTTGCAAGCTGTCCGGTTTATCAAAATGTTGTTGCGGCTGCCGTAACGGATCCATCCACTATAAAAACAAATTTAATTGCACAGCTAACCGGCGCTGTTCGGTGGACGCAAAGTGTGCAGGCTATGATAGCTGATGGCGCTTCAGCATTTACCGAGGTTGGCCCTGGCAAAGTATTACAGGGATTGGTGAATAAGATTGACAAGCGTGTGGTTACAAATGGAGTGCACTGAGGCGTGGATCGTGAAGCAAGGGCGAAGTGTTTGTTTTTAAATACTCAATATTCAATGCAACGTCTTAAATCCCCATCGGCACGGCGAAGCCGGTCTGATGGATGATGTTTGGGAAATTACATCTTACCATTTCATTCTTTGGTCAAACTGCTATCGCGGGCCGACCGGCTTCGAAACAACTTTTGAGCTTTCACGTTTGACGATTCACGACACCAATTCCTCACATCATCTCCAGCAGCGATTCATGCATTTCCTGCTCACCAAAAACAGCATTAATTTGTTTCAATACTTTTTTCAGGTTAATGCCTTTGCCAGTTACACCTTTAAAAATTTCGCCTTGTTCTTTTATACGGTCAACTGCATTAAAAATATTGAACTGCTGAACGGTTAATCCTTTCTTCACTTCATCCCAATGCAGCGGCATTGAAACAGTGGCGCCGGGCTTCGGCCTTAATGAATAAGGCGCTGCAAGGGTGGCCTGCGGCCGGTTTTGCAAAAAATCGAGATACATATTGCCTTTCCTGTTTTGTACAATGCGTTCAATACTGGTAAACTTTGGCAACCGCGATTGAACAATGGTTACCAGCACACGCGCAAACTCTTTGCTTATTTCATAATCATACTTTGCGCCAAGCGGTATATAAATGTGCATGCCGGTTGCACCGGAAGTTTTGCAGTAAGCATCCGCACCAATGGCATCAAGCACCTGTTTAATTTGCTGTGCGGCCTGTATTACCTGGTCAAATGTTGTTTTGTCGCCCGGGTCGAGATCTATAATGCACCAGTCTGGATTATCAGGCTTTTGTGCACGGCTGCTCCATGGGTGTATTTCAAGGCTGCCCAGCGATGCCATCAGCAATAAACCCGCTTCGTTGGTGCAGATCATATAATTCCTGTCGCCGCCTTCTTCCGTACTGTAAGGAAAAAGTTCAATCCAATCCGGCACTTTGCCGGTAACATCTTTCTGGTAAAAGCTCTGGCCATTGATACCGTTGGGATAACGTATCATGGTTTGCGGCCGGTCTTTTAAAAAAGGCAGCATGTAAGGCGCCACCTGGTAGTAGTAATTAATTACATCCCGCTTGGTAACAGGTTTGATGTTTTTGCCTGCAGGAAAATATATCTTATTGAGATTGTTGAATGTAAGGCTATGCCCGTTTATGGTTTTTGTTTGCGCTTTTTCTGTTGGATTGAGCAATGTTCTGTACGCTTTATCTGTTGAGCCTTTCAGCAGTTTTTTCTTGAGATCATTTGTACCGGGCGTATTTGTTTTTACTGATTTCTTTGCTGCGGCTTTCTGTTTCATAGCTGTGTTTTTATTGGCTGACACAATATCTTTTGTATGCGCTTCTTTTTCAGGATGGATATTCTTTGCACTTTTATCAACGCGCATGCCTTTAAACGATGGATGGCGCATTACCCCATCTGAAGTAATTTCCGTGTAAGCAACTTCACACACCAGTTTTGGCTTTAACCATGTTACCGTTGCTTTTGGCGGGTCTGGCCTGAAGCGCGATGGCTTATTTACATCCGGCTCGTGTGTGAATGGTATTTTATTGGTGATGAGCGGACTGAATTGCTGCATCATTTCTTGCTGCAGCTTGTCTGAAAATCCTGTTCCTATTTTGCCGGTGTATTTTAGTTTGCCATTTTCGTTTACACCAACCAGTAACGCACTGAACAGTTTACTGCTGCCTTCATTGTTGGTAAAGCCGCCGATAATAACTTCCTGGCGTTTATTTGTTTTTATCTTCAGCCAGTCGCTGCTGTGTTTGCCGGGTAAATAAATACTGTTGGCCCTTTTGGCAATGATGCCTTCGAGGTTTAATTTTTTTGCGGCTTCAAAAAACTCGGTGGCGCCTGTATCAAAGCTTTCGCTTATTCTTATTATACCGGCATCCGGGGCAATAGCATTGAGTATCTGCTTTCGTTCAGTCAATGGCAGGTTCATTACATTATAGCCATCTATCCACAGCACATCAAACAAATACAATATTAATGCGCCATCTGCTTCGCTGCGCCAGTTCTGAAGGCTGCCGAAGTTGGAGATGCCTTCATCATTAATCACAACTATTTCTCCATCGAGCACTGCGTTAATCTTCCATTGTTTTAAAGCATTGTAAACAGCGTAAAATTTTTCGTTGAAAGATTTGTTATTGCGCGAACGCATTTCTGCTTCGCTGTTTTGCCGGTAAATAATGGCACGGTAACCATCCCACTTTACTTCATACAGCCAGCCGGCCTCATCAAAAGGTTTATCAACAAGCGTGGCCAGCATGGGCGGCAGGTTTTTGGGAAAAGCCTGTCTTGTTCCTTTGACAAGCAATGCATGCAATGCTTTATCTTTTTTATTGGCCGGCATATCCTAAAGCTATAAAATAATTATGCCATTGTTCATGAGAAGCATGTACAAGCTGAAAGTAATGAAGTAAATGAAGCCATCTGTTTAACATCATTTTAGAATGCACGGATTAAATTTTTTTAAAGGCAGTGTGTCCTAATATAAACATTTAATCATTTAAAATAATGGTTATGAAAAAGATAATAAAAATGATAAAAAGCTTCTTTAGTGTAGAAGGTGGTTATTCAATTCTTCCAAGCAATCTTTGAAAATAATTAATCAACGATTAATGAAGTCCCGGTTATTGCTGCGGGACTTTTGTGGTGTATGCCATTCACTTAATAAGCCAGGTCTTCATAAGCCGCCATCAGTTCATTATAAGCATGCTGGTCGTTTGCCGCCTTTGCCCGTTGCATCCCTTTTTCATACCATTCAATTGCCAGTGCTGTTTCACCGTTTCTTTCAAGCAGTTTTCCCAAATGATAATAGGTGCCAATGTAGCCTGGTTCTTCTTTTAAAACCGCTTCAAATAAAATCCTGGCCTCCTTATCATTATTAAGCTTTATATATTCCAGTGCCAGTGCATGCCGCAAAAAACTGTCGTTTGGCATTTGCTGCAAAAGCGCCTGCAATTTTTCAATGCGGTCCATCCGTGCAAAAAATTATTCAATTATTTTTTCAATATGCGCCAGCTTGCCATCTGTGGTAATGCCTTCTACAATTACGCGAAAACGTTGTGTAATGTCGTTGTTATAAAATTTTAAGCGGAACGTATTGTTGGCAGGCGTGGTTAATATATTGGGCGACCAAAACAAAGTTGTGCGTAAATCCCTGTCGTTGGTGTTATTGTTATAGATGTCATAATTAGGCGAATAGAATTCTTTTTGGCCGGTATAGCCGATAATCACCTTATAAGGAAGGCCCTTGCCGGGTGTGCTGGCCACATCGCCGCCTTTGCGGGTATAAACAGCGATAGCGCCATTTGCACCGCCGCCCATGGCGCCCACAAACGGGGGCCTGAGCACCTTTATATAAGCTACATCGCTCATGCTAAGGCTTGACAGCATGCCCGGATCGCTTTGCTGCACTTCATCCAGGAAGAATGCCGGCGTGCCGCCGCGCCAGGTAACGCTTGGCGTGCCGCCTGCCGTATTAATTTGCAAACCCGCCACTTTGCCCTGCAGGTATTGGAAAACACTGATGGCGCTTTTGCCGAAAGGATCGTTCATTACATCAAACTGGTAACCATCGCCACTGAAAAGCGGCGATGCATATTTTTCATCCAGCATTTGCAGCGGGCTTTTGGTTCTTGTTTTTACAACCACATCCTTCAGCGTATTGCCCTGCCTGAATTTGGCCGCCCTTAATTCTTCTTCTGCCAGCCTGCGCCGGAAATTTTCGGTTGCGGTATCAGCAAGAAAAGCATTGGCCGCCGTGTCTTCGGCAATTGTTTTGGGCGAAGGCGTACTGTTGTCAAAACTGATAACAGAAGAATTGGCAAAACGATCATTGCCTGATATTTTATAATATATTTTTGATGTATCGTATAAGATAATATTCGGGTTGGCAAATTTTCCGGATCCGTCAACAATCGCCTGTTCAATGCGGTTGGAGGTGTCTTTGCTGTTTTTAATAATCATCAGTAACATAGCGCCCTGTTTTAGCTCCTGGTCAGTTGCGCCATACAGCTTGCCCGAAAGGCTAAGATAATCCGGCTCGTTCTGGTATTTTATAGCGGGGTATTTATTGTGTATGGCGGCATCCCAGCTTATGCGCCGCCAGCCATTGGTAAGCATTACAAGATCGAGCTGTTGCTGCAGCGTATCAGAATTATTTTGAAAATAATAATAAGGATGATATACCCTGCCCTTTAAATCGCCGGTTAAGAGGAGGCGGGATACAATATCATCAGAACTGTCAATGCCTATGCCTGCATCGGTAACCGCCACAGAAAGATTGGCCGATATGGAATCAGTATGTATAACCAGGGTATTCTGCTTGCGTTTTTCCGTGCTCAGTTGCGCAAAGCCCACCTCGGGCTCAAAAGCATAATCTTCATTATTAATAAAGCTGATGCGCTCTGCTACTGCCACCCAGTTTGAATCGAAAAGGGTTACCTGCAGCACGCCGGAGGGAAGCTCTTTAACCGGTATGGAGCCCCCGGTAACCGCCACCTCTTTTAAATTAACCGAAGCGCCATACACAAGATGCTGCTGCATGGTGGCCAGTATATAAAGTTTCTGAAGGCCGGGCGGTGCATTTTCTGATCGTTGTATGGTAAACGGCCTTGCATCAGCCTGCGGCAATACTTTCAGCACCACGCCGGCAGCCTGCGCAGCAGGCAGCCCGGTTTCATAATCATTGCCAAGGTCGTCTTTCCATCTGGCCGTGTATGTTTCGCCGTTTTTAGCTGTAAGCAGGAATGAGCCCAT
The DNA here is from genome assembly GCF_047606085.1 of Parafilimonas sp. Taxonomy (GTDB): domain Bacteria; phylum Bacteroidota; class Bacteroidia; order Chitinophagales; family Chitinophagaceae; genus Parafilimonas. Next base: position 57,453 of record NZ_JASGEX010000229.1, on the reverse strand, counting down.
GCCATCGTGCACGGTTTTTATATCAGCCACCTTTGTATTGCTGTTATTAAAAACGGCCCCGCTCACAGGCGCCGGCGTGCCATCAAAATGCAGGGCTTTAAAGGCAATATTGGTTTCTATATTTTCTACAATGTTGCCGCCTTCGGGCAAAAACTGCAGGTTTGTTTTTATGGCCGGTACCGGCCTTGTGCCGGTGGGTTTTGGTTGTATTACCTGCAGGGTTTTCCTGTATAGAAAAGATGAATCGAAATTCAGCATCCATTTTGTATAGGCTTTTACATACACCACTTCTTCTTTAAAATCGAGGGGAATGCCGTAATCGCCGCTGCCGCCTGCCTGTAATACCGGCGATATACAATGTTTAAGCACCCTGCCGTCTGTATTCACAAAATCAATATAAACTGTTTTGCTTATCTGCGAGGGGTTGGTGCCCGTCATTATATACGATTTAAACCATATCGTGTCGCCGGGCGCATACGAAGGCTTATCAAACTGGATATAAATTTTTTCCTGCGGAAAATTTGCCGCTAAAGTTTCCAGGCTGTTTTGAACACTATTGATGGTTATGCTTTGCGATTGCGCACCTGCCGCAGTTGCAAACAGGCACAACATAATTAACCAACGCAGTTTTTCAGGAAAATTCATATCTGCAATTCTATTTCAAATTATTATTATGCAAATAAGCAATATTTATCTTAACAGTTCACCAACAAAATTATATTGCGGATATTATTACCTGAATATGAACTGGCATTGTAAAGCTTTTAATGATCTGTCGCCGCTTGAACTGTATAAAATACTGCAGTTGCGCAGCGAGGTTTTTGTGGTGGAACAAAATTGCATTTTTTTAGATATGGATAATAAAGATGAAGGCAGCCTGCACTGTGTGGGCTTTATTAATGGCGGCCTGGCTGCATACGCAAGGCTGGCGCCGCCGGGATATATTTATACAGAAATATCAATTGGCCGCGTGGTAACATCGCCCCGGCACCGCAGCAAAGGTTTGGGGAAAGAATTAATGCAGCGCTCCATTGAATTGTGCAGGCAATATTTTGGCAATGGCCCCATTAAGATCGGCGCACAATATTACCTTTTGAAATTTTATGCTTCGCTTGGCTTTAAAGTGATAAGCGATATTTACCTGGAAGATGGCATTGCGCATGTGCACATGGTGAACGGAAGGTGAAAGCCTTTTGCATGGTTGTTATCTAAGCCATGCAGGTAAATAATGTTTCTAATTTTGGAAACTAACTTTTATCTTTGTATAAATCTTATCAGTGAAATATTTTGAAACACGGTTTTTGGAAGAAGCAGATAAGTTCATATCGAAACTTGACCCAAAGGCTGCTAAAAAAGTGTTTTATAATATTGATATTGCTGAGCAAACGAATGACCCAAGGCTTTTTAAAAAACTCCAAAATGAAATTTGGGAATTCCGGGTCGTATATGCCGGGTTTCAAATAAGGTTACTTGCCTTTTGGGATAAGACTGAATCAACGCAAACACTTGTTTTTGCAACACATGGTTTTATTAAAAAAGAGCAAAAAGCCCGTACCGGTGAAATTGAGAGGGCAGCAAGAATCAGGAAAAAATATTTTGAACTTAAAAATAAAAAGTAGCATCATGGCAAAGGCAAAAATGAAATCGTACACACTTGCTGACATGAAAGATAAATATATCGGTAAAGTTGGCACGCCCGGCAGAGATGAATACGAGCATGAGCTTCGCATGGATCTTTTGGGGCGGATGATTAAAGCGGCAAGACAGGAACGCAATTTGACGCAAGAGCAATTAGGTAAGCTTGTTGGCGTACAAAAAGCGCAAATTTCAAAATTAGAAAGTAGCAGTAACAGTGCCACAATTGATACTGTTTTAAAAGTCTTTAAAGCGTTAAAAGCAGACATTCATTTTAATGTTTCAATAGAAAACCAAAAACTGCAGCTTGCCTGACAAACTGCCTAATTCCCTGATTCTTTTGTAAAACCCTTTAAAAACTTTACCGCTGCTGACATACTGTTGTCATAAGCCAGTTTTATCTTTACGTAAACCAGTAATTATTAACAACAAAAAACAGGATATGAATCTGGTTTCAATAAGGATTATTACCGTTGATGTAAGGAAGCTGGTAAAATTTTATGAACATATAACAGGACTATCAGCAATACAATACACCGATGATTTTGCCGAGTTGCAAACCAAATCGGCAACATTGGCAATCGGCAGCACAGGAACGTTACAATTTTTTGGTGGCGATGAAGTGGCAAAGGCTGCCCAAAACCATACTGCAATAATAGAGTTTATTACGGAAGATGTAGATGCCAATTACAGTAAGCTGGCAGATTTTCTACAGGGCCGCATTGTGCAAAAACCAACAACAATGCCCTGGGGAAACAGGTCGTTTTTGTTTCGTGATCCTGACGGAAATCTTGTTAATTTCTTTACGCCTGTTACACCGGAAGCGATCAGGAAATTTGACAAACATGCAGGTGCATAAATGCGGGTTGGGCATCCAATCACTCTCCCTTTTTCAAAAAAGCCATTACGGCTGCAGCAAACTCAGGCGTGGAGGCCGCATGGTTATGATCGCCGGGCGTAACAGCTGTTGCGGCATTGGGAAAGAAAGAAGCCAGTTCATCTGCATTGCCACTATCAATATCGCTGTCGCCATGAATAACCAGCACCGGTGTTTTAATCTTTGATAAAATTTCTTTGGATGTAGATGGCTGGTATTTTTGAAGCAGCGCAAGCGCCTGCTGGTCTAATCCCGCTTTCTGTACATTTTGAACCATTGCATGCAGAGAAGCTACTGTGTCAAATGCCAGCGCATGATAAAACTGTATGCGGCGTGGCCAGTTGGGGTTGGTAAAGTCTGAGCCCATGCCGCCTATTACCGCCTTATGCACATTTTTATCCAATGCGAGCAATCTCGCTGTTATAATAGAGCCCCTTGAATAACCCACAGCGTCATATTCTTTTATGTGAAGGTGTTTTAACAGCAGCATTAAATCTTTTGCCTCCGCGTCGTTATGGTATGCAGCGTCTGTATGGGGCTTGTCAGACCTGCCGTTTCCGCGCAGGTCAACCAATATCACTTTATTGCCTGCCGCCACAAGGCTGTCGTATAAGGCTGCCTGCCGCCACGAATTGCTGTTTACAATAAAACCATGTATTAATAAAACAGGAAAACCATTGCCACGCACTTCATAATAGATTTTTGTATGGTCGAACGATTTAAAATAACCAGAATCAACCGCCTTTGCCTGCGCCTGCAGGCTTGTATTTAAAATAAATGAACCTGCTGTCATTAAGATTAAAACATGTAAATGCTTATACATTTTTTGTGTTGATGATTCAAAAAATTACCGCATAGCTTTAAGCAATGTGAAAAGCCAGCAGAAGGATAGGGAATTGCTGAAACCCAAAATTGCATCCGATACTAAAGCTTGCAGGATTGACGAAGCCGGCAATGGCTTCAAAGAATTAACAGCCTCCGGCAGTGTTATTTCCCGTAACAGCAGTGGAAAAGTGCAGTAGCGGTTTACTCCTTCCTGCCGGTAAAAGTTTGCCCCTGGTAATCAATTTGCAGGTCTGTAACCTTATTGCCTGCATCTCTTAAAAAAGTGAACAGAGCCTGCCCGCTGGCGTCAAAGCTGTCTTTTTTGCCGGCTATAGGAGCAAGCGGGCCGCTATATTCGCCGCCTGAATAATAAAGGCTGCTGTCTTTTACGCTCACTACCATGTATTCAAAAGGCAGGCCTTCATACTTGTATTTACCTGTAAAAGTTGAGCTGTCGGCAATGGAAAATGCAGGAATGCTGTCTGTTAATTGGGTTGCTGTGCTGTCTTGTGCAGCAGCCTTTAAAACAAACATGCAAATGCTGAGCAATGAGAAAAGAATTGTTTTCATGCGCGCTGATATTAAATGTTGATTTTAAAATATTTGAGTTTTGAAGATAGGGAAGGCCTGCATCAGTACAAAATATTTTGTCTCTTCTGGTTACAGGAATAATAACTACCTGCTGAAACGCTGCCAAAAGGCTTCAACTTCCCAAAAAGCGTAGTTGGCTTCCCTCAAAGCATAGTCAACTCCCTAAAAAGCGTAGTTGGCTTCCCTCAAAGCATAGTCAACTCCCCAAAAAGCGTAGTTGGCTTCCCTCAAAGCATAGTCAGCTCCCCAAAAAGCGTAGTTGACTTCTCTCAAAGCATAGTCAGCTTCCCAAAAAGCGTAGTTGACTTCCCTCAAAGCGGAGTCAACTCCCCAAAAAGCGTAGTTGACTTCCCTCTATAATAAACAAAAACCCCCGGGTGTTTTATGCCAGGGGTTACTTACAGCACTTTTTTAAGCCGTCGTCGCGGTTTTCAACTTTTTGCCCATTCCTGCAAAGCGTTGGCGCAGGTCTTCAAAAACAGGCTTGGCATTCGCCTGCCCTGTTTTGGCCGCCATTTGCACGCCAGCATAATATAAAAGCGCTGCGCTGTAAGCCTCGCTGCCAGCCAGTAACATGGTATCGTTAATGTTGCTGCAAATCTGCTCACATACATCATTTACAGGCTTTAGCCGGGCCACAATATTAAAATCGCTGTTAAGTTCTGCTGCGCTCATATAAGCGGGGCAAAACTCGGCGTTGGCAACGCTGTAATCGTTTACCTTGGAAACAAAGCTTAATGATTTGTCGCTCATTTTTGGCAGGTCGTGCCTTTCTTCCATAGTAAGGCTTTGCAGGTAAGGCTGAAGCAATGTTTTAACCTGGTTTAGCGCAGTTGTTACCTGTGCAAGCACATCGTCAGGAATGGCTTGGGAAATACGATTGGTACTCATGGTGTTTGTTTTTAATAATGAAGAAAATGGTTAGGGTATTAAAGTTAGGATATAAAAAAAGATAAACAAGCGCTGTATCAAAACAATGCTCCCTACATCATTGCCGGTTAATTTAAAAAACGGTGCAGGAAATTTATGAAAAAACGAGCCCGTCAGCAAATTCCGTTACCTGCCAGCTGCCTGCTGTCATTTCTGCTTCCAGCTCATGGGCATCCCAGCCGCAATAGCCAATAAATATTTTAATATGGGCTGTGGTTAAGTTTTTATGGTTGATGTGCTTGATGGCCTGTTTAAAATCGCCGCCAAAATACAGGTCGCCTGCTATTAAATCGCCGCCGGGAATAAGGTCGTTCCGCCGGTGAATGAAATAAAGGTGATCATTGTCCACCGGGCCGCCCTTGTATAAAGGAAAAGCGGGGCTGCTGCTGAATTCGGCCAGTTCATTCAGAGGGCGTTCAAAAATTTTATTTACCACAAAGCCCAGCGCCCCGTTTTCGTTGCATTCGGCAATAAAAACAACCGAACTGTAAAAGTTCGGGTCGTCCATTGATGGTGAGCTGATGAGCATATTGCCCGGCGCTATGTGCATGCCTGCAAAATTAAGCTGTTTGGGTCTGCGCCAAAAGCGCCCGGCATGCTTTTGCGCTTCATGAGAAAAAATTATCCCAATCAAATCAGCCAGGGCACAGTTTTACAAATCCCTATTCGCTATATTAGCCCCATCAATAAAAATCCATTATGTTCAAACGCACCATGTACGCCTGCACAGCTTTTTTTGCCGCGCTGTCATCATTTGCAGGCAATCCCCCTTTGCCACGCATTGCTATTGCAGGCATTGGCATTGAATCCAGCACATTTTCCCCGGCGCTTAGCACGGTAGCTTCTTTTACCATAAAACGGGGAGCGGAAATATTCACTTCCTATCCCACATTCCTGCAAAGCGGGTCGCCTTACAGGAGCAGGGCGGTATGGCTGCCCGCAGTAACAGCGCGTTCTTTGCCTGGCGGCGCTGTTACGAGGGAGGCTTATGAAACCATGGTGGGCTATATACTTGATTCCCTGCGAAAAAACCTTCCCTACGACGGCTTGTTTTTTGACATTCACGGCGCCATGAGTGTGGTGGGGCTGGATGACCCCGAAGGCGATCTGATAACGAGGGTGCGCAAAGTGGTAGGCTCCAAAACCATCATCTCCACTTCCATGGACCTGCATGGCAATGTATCTATGCGGCTGGCAGAACAATCCGATTTAATCACCTGTTACAGGATGGCCCCGCACGAAGATGCGCTGGAAACCAAGCAACGCTCTGTAGAACAGTTGCTGCAAAGGCTGGAATCAGGAAAAGGCAAGCCGAAGTACAAGGCCTGGGTGCCTGTGCCCATTTTATTGCCGGGCGAACAAACCAGCACCCGTATTGAGCCTGCAAAAGGTTTATATGAAGAGGTAAGAACAGTTGCCAAAACACCCGGTGTAATTGAAGCTGCCGTGTGGATGGGCTACCCCTGGGCCGATGAGCCGCGCAACCATGGCGTGGTGATGGTTACAGGCGATGAAAAATCTGCCGTGGCTGCAGCAGCAGAAAAACTGGCCAGCCATTTCTGGAGTGTAAGAAGCCAGTTTCACTTTGTGGCGCCAACCGGTAGCCTGGAGCAATGCCTTGATACGGCGGTAAGCAGCCAGAAACATCCCTTTTTTATAAGCGATTCGGGAGATAACCCCACGGCCGGAGGCGCCGGGGATGTTACCTGGTCGCTGCAGTATATATTAAGCCGGAAAGAATTTAATACCAATAAAGGCCCGGTATTGATCTACGCTTCTATTCCCGGCCCGGATATGATAGAAAAAGCGCTGCAGGCAGGTGTGGGCGCAAAAGTAAAAGGCTTTGTTGGCGCAGCAGTAGATAGCCGTTACGCCCCGCCGTTATTGATAGACGGCACTGTTTATTCAATGTACAAAGGCGATCCCGATGCCGGTGTGGAAGCGGTTATACAAACAGGGTCAGTATATGTAATTGTTACGCAAAAAAGAAAACCTTATCATAAGGAAGCCGATTTTACCAGGCTTAACCTGCAGCCCCGCAAAGCAGATATAGTGGTGGTGAAGATTGGTTACCTGGAACCTGAACTGTACAATATGAAAGCTGACTGGCTGCTGGCGCTTACGCCCGGCGGCGTTGACCAGGACCTTGCGCGGTTGCCCTATAAAAGGATAGAAAGGCCGATGTGCCCGGTGGATAAAAATATACCCAACCCGGATTTGTCAGTGCGCTGGGTTGAATCATCAGACGAAGCAAGGCTGGATTAGGCCGGTAAGGAAGGCGGCCTGGCAACATTGCAGCTGCTTCGGCATTCCGGTGCATAGTAATTCGAAATAACCTGCCCTTAAACTACTTACTTTTGGGTGTTTATGAGGAAGTGTAAGGTATCTCCATGGGCAATAAGCGCGTTGATATTGGTTTTGGCGCTGGCGGCCTGGCTGATAATGAGAAATTTTAGCCCGCAGGAAAATGCAACGGCTGCAGGGCACGGAGAGGCGCTGGCAAAACAGTATTGTGCAGGCTGTCATTTATTTCCCGATCCGCAGTTGCTTGATAAGAAGACCTGGCAAAACGGGGTACTGCCTAATATGGCCATGCGGCTTGGGCTGAGAATGCCAGGCAAGGATCCGTATGAAGGAATAGATACAACAGAAGCGCGCATGATGCGCTCGCTGAATGTATATCCTGAAAAACCCCTTATTTCCCGGGCAGACTGGCAGCAAATTACTGATTACTATACCGCACAGGCGCCTGAAGAGCCACTTGCGCAGCCACCTGTTGCGCCCATCCGGTCCGGCCTGCCGCAGTTCCAGGCACAACCTGTTTATATCGGGGAAAACCAGCTGCCCAACACCAGCCTGCTGAAATATAACAGCCGCCAGGGGAAACTTTATGTGGGCGATGGCAGCAAAGCATTGTATATTTTCAATAAAGACCTTTCGCTGGCTTCTAACTGGTTTATGCCCTCGCCGCCGGTGGACGTTGATTTTTCGGGCAACGGCCTTCCCCGGCTGCTTTGTATAGGCAGCATAGCGCCTACACAGCAGCGAACCGGCAATTTCTTCACGTTCGACCCTTCCGGAAACCCGGCGGCAACCGCTATACGGTTTGATTCGCTGGCGCGGCCGGTAAGCGTGGCCAGCGGCGACCTGGATGGCGACAAAAAACCGGATGTGCTTATTTGTTCATTTGGCAATTACACCGGCAGGCTAAGCTGGTTCGAGTCGTATGACCAGCGTAAGGAGCATGTATTGCTGGAACAGCCGGGAGCCCGGAGGGCCGAAATCGTTGATATGAACAAGGATGGATTGCCCGACATAGTAGCGCTCATGGCACAGGCCCGGGAGGAGCTTGTTTTATTCGTAAACAAAGGGAAGGGGCAATTTGAGCAGAAAATTTTATACCAGTTCCCCAGCGTATATGGCGTTAGCTATTTTGAGCTTGCCGACTTTAATAAGGATGGGCATCCCGATATACTGGTAACCAATGGCGATAACTGGGATCTGTCTCCCATAAAAAAGTACTATCATGGCATCAGGATACTGATGAATGACGGGCAAAATAATTTCAAAGAGTCATTCTTTTATCCATCTTATGGTGCGGAGAAGGCTGTGGCCAGGGATTTTGACCTGGATGGCGACCCTGATATTGCGGCCATCTCTTTTTCCAATGACCTTAATAAAACGGAGGATGGGTTCCTGCTGCTTAAAAATGATGGAAATATGCATTTTTCTGCCTTCAGCTCCCCGGACGCTGCTAATGGAAAATGGCTGACGATGGAAGTGGCTGACATAGATAAGGACGGGGATGATGATATTGTTATCGGCTCATTTATTTACAACATCAGCGAAATGACAAAACTGGTAGGCCGGAATGTTGACCGGTTTCCCAACTTTGTCGTGTTCTGGAATAAACGGAAATGATGCGCAACGCAGGCAGGAAATGCACCGTAAGAAAAAACATGTTTTAAACCATTGTTGTCCGGGTAACTTGGGCTAAAGCCCATTGTGCAAGGATTTCAGATATATAACCCCAGGCTTAAGCCTGGGGTTAGTAAAAAGCAGGCCCATAAAGGGCTTTAGCCCAAGAGAAATATTTTAGCCGGACAACAATGGTTTTAAGCGGGAGTATCCTGCATTTCCGGAAAAATATTTGCCGTGCTGCATGAGGAGATGTTATTTGTTTGATTTTCTGAGTAGCTTTGAAACATGACAAAGCCTTCTGTTTCAAATGCAGCTTTCTGGGATGTACGTTTTTCCGATATTGATTTTGAAAAACAGGCATTGTACGTAATGGAAAAGGTTTTTAACTATGGGCCATGGAAAGACCAGGTAGCTATAATGCGGTTCTATGGTTTAGAACGGATAAAAAAAGAAATAGTGAATGCTTCTTTTTTGCGAAGCCCTGTGCTTGTTTTTTTATGCGCTTTGCTGCAATTGCAAAAAACTGATTTTAAATGCTTCAACAAAATGCAACACCACCCGCTACCCTGGAATTATTGAAAAGGATTTGCAGCCTGGATGAATTAAAATTATTTGGATTAGGCGGTGGAACAAACCTTGCTTTAAGAACAGGCCACAGAATTTCAATTGACCTTGATTTTTTTACCAACAGCCGGTACGATACGGCAATGGTTTTCAGTATAATCACCCAGACATTTCCCTCAGCAGAATTATTATTTGAACAAAACCAAACAATCATGTTCATGATCAACAATGTGAAAGTTGATTTTGTTTTATACCCGTTTCCCTGGCTGCAGCTATTTGATATAATTGAAAGTATAAGACTGATAAGTGTACAGGATATAATACCAATGAAGCTGCAGGCTGTAAGTAATCGTAATGCAAAAAAGGATTATTGGGATATTGCCACTTTGCTCAGGAATTACCCGCTTGAAAAAATGCTGAATATTTTTTCTTCCAAATTCCCACAGGTTGATATAGGGTTCATTATTCACAGCCTTATCAATTTTGAAAATGCAGATATGGAACCTGACCCTGATACAATTAATAACGTTCAATGGAACGATCTTAAGCATGCATTAATTATTGCAGTGAAAAAATACACCAACAGCTTACTTTAAGGCCGAAGAAATCTGTTCAATAATGCCGTTTATGAAAAGTAAAGACTGCTGTTAATTCCTGTAGTCAAGCGCAGGCTTTCTGTCGCCAATGAGCGACTGGTATTCCACTCCATCCTTGTTTTTAATAAATTCCGCTTTGGCATCTTCAACCAGTTGCTTGTTTGTAAGCAGGTCAATGCCTGTTAAAGTAAGCGTTTTAGCAGCTATCATCATGCCTTTTATGCCGATGTTTATGCCGCCACAGGCAACCGCCTGCCAGCTATGCGGCGGCGTACCGGCCACCCAGGTAGCAGCGACAAGGCCCACAGTGGGCACGGCCCAGCTTACATCGCCCACATCAGACGATGCCGGCCCTTTTTCCGGTTCGGCAGACAGGGGCATCACCTTGGTTACAGACGAAACAGGCGGCGCTTTATAAGCAAAAGAAGCCTGTATTTTTTCTGCAAAGGCTGTTTCTTCCGGCGTATAAGTAACCCCGCCCACCTTATCGAGGTTTTGCTGCATATAAACAGATAATATCTTATTTGGTAAAATACTGTAATCCCCGCCTTCTATTTCATAATCCATCGTAGTGCCGGTGCCCAGGGCAGCGCCCTGCGCGGCTTTTACAACCCGGTCAAATAACTGCTTTACAACAGTTACATCATAATGCCTCACATAATAAAACGACTCTGCAAAATCGGGCACTACGTTTGGCGCTTTGCCGCCATTGGTGATTATATAGTGAATGCGGGCATCAGAAGGAATATGTTCCCGCATCATATTTATCATATTATCCATGGCTTCAACGCCATCCAGCGCCGATCTCCCTTTGTCTGGCGCAAAAGCGGCATGCGATGATATGCCATGAAACCTGAACTTAACACCAATAATCGCCATAGTTGTTCCATAGCTAACCGCATTGGCGTCGGCGGGATGCCAGTGCATTACCACATCCACATCTTTAAATAAGCCGTCGCGCACCATATATACTTTGCCACTGCCGCCTTCTTCAGCCGGCGTGCCAAACAGCTTTATCGTGCCCCCCCAATGGTTTTGTTCTATTATCTTTTTAAGCTGAATGGCCGAGGCAACGGAGGCCGTGCCAAACAAATGATGACCGCATGCATGGCCCGCCTCTTTGTTCAGTGATGTTTTTACGGGAACAGAATCCTGCGACAAGCCCGGCAAAGCATCAAACTCCGCGAGAATGCCAATAACCGGTTTGCCGCTGCCATACGAAGCCACAAAGGCAGTAGGCATGCCTGCCACACCGGCTTCAACGGTAAAGCCATTTTCTTTTAAAGTTTTTTGAAGAAGGGATGAGCTTTGGGTTTCTTTAAACCCTGTTTCTGCAAAGCCCCATATTTGCAGGGCTATGTTTTTATAGGTATCTGTTTGCGATTGCAGGTCTGTAATGGCGGCGGCTTTTATTTTCTCATTGGGGTCTGTTGTTTTTGTTTTTTGTGCTGATGAAAGAAGATAGCAGCCCATAGCTGCGGCAGTTAAAAAAATTGTTTTTCTCATTGCTTTTGATTTGATGAAAAGATGTGTGCTTGCCCGTGGGTAAATTAATTAAAAAATTAATAGCAATGCAGGTGGGTTGATTATTTTTTATAAAGGATAATACTGCTTGAATAATACGGCCCCTTTGCAAGACCTTCTTTTGCCGGCAATCGGGTTAATCCTTTAAAAGCGGTCTGCGAAACATATTATGTTGCTTAATTGCAGCATAGGAGCTTATCAGATATGGAAGCGATGAATTATGGTTTCCTTTAATGCATCACCGGCAAGCAGGCGGGGAATTGGCGCTGGTCTGACCCGCCATTTATGAAAAATATTCATACTACAAGTTGGGCATTATGTTTAGATTGGCGTGGAAACCGGCCGATAGGGAAAATTTAGAATGGTTAAATAGAATATTTATGATGAAAATTTTGAAAGCCTGAAAAAGCCGCTCCTCCGTTCCACAACCGAAGTGATGCGACGCAACCGTGCCGCCATAAAATACCACTGACTGTCCCCCCATAAAAAGCTGTTTAAAAATTTAATTCTTTACAGGATTTTAAGCGATTTTCCGCACGGAGGGCACAAAGCCAACAGAGGCGCTTCGTTGCTCTGTTAACTCCTTTGCTCTGTGCGAAAAAATTAAACAGCTCCTAATGCTTCGCTTTAGCCAAACAAAAAAGGCTGCCCGTTTTCAGGCAACCTTTTAAAAATGCATAAAAGAAAAATTACTGCAAATCAAACCTGTCTAAGTTCATTACCTTATTCCAGGCGGCTATAAAATCCTTTACAAATTTTTCCTGCCCGTCGGCGCTGCCGTAAACTTCTGCCACAGCACGCAGTTCTGCGTTAGAGCCAAATACCAGGTCGGCGCGGGTGGCGGTCCATTTAGGCTGGCCGGTGGCGCGGTCGCTGCCCAAATACAATTCTTTTGTATCGTCTGTGGCTTTCCATGCAGTGTTCATGTTGAGCAGGTTTACAAAGAAATCGTTGGTGAGCCTGCCGGGCGTTTGGGTGAATACGCCATGCTTGGAGCCGTCATAATTGGCATCCAGCACACGCAGGCCGCCCACCAAAACCGTTAATTCAGGTACCGTAAGGGTAAGCTGTTGCGCTTTATCAATCAGCAAGGCTTCGGTAGATGCCGGGAAACTAAGCTTACGGTAGTTGCGGAAACCGTCGGCAAAGGGTTCCAGGTAACCGAATGATTCCACATCGGTTTCTTCCTGCGAAGCATCCATACGGCCGGGCGTGAAAGGAACAGTGATATCAGCGCCGGCATCTTTTGCTGCTTTTTCCACAGCGGCAGCGCCCGCCAGCACAATCAAATCGGCCAATGAAATCTTCTTTCCGCCTGTTTGTGCAGCATTGAATTCCTGCTGAATGCCTTGCAGTGTATCCAATACTTTTTTCAATTGTACCGGATTATTTACTTTCCAGTCTTTTTGCGGGGCCAGGCGTACGCGGGCGCCGTTGGCGCCGCCGCGTTTGTCGCCACCGCGAAAGGTAGAAGCCGAAGCCCAGGCTGCAGAAACCAGTTCGGCAATGCTTAAGCCTGAAGCCAGAATGCCGGCTTTTAAAGCAGTAATATCATTGCCATCAACCAATGGATGATCCACTTCAGGGATGGGATCCTGCCATATCAATATTTCTTCCGGCACATCGGGGCCAAGGTAGCGGGCACGGGGGCCCATATCACGGTGCGTTAACTTAAACCAGGCGCGGGCAAAGGCATCTGCAAAGGCATCAGGATTTTCCAGAAAATGCCTGGAGATTTTTTCAAAACCGGGATCCATCCTTAAAGAAAGATCGGTGGTAAGCATGGCGGGCTTATGTTTTTTATTACTGTCATAAGCATCAGGGATAATCTCCTCCGCATCTTTTGCCACCCACTGGTGGGCGCCTGCCGGGCTTTTGGTGAGTTCCCATTCAAAGCCAAACAGGTTCTCAAAAAAGTTATTGCTCCATTGGGTGGGCGTTTTTGTCCATATCACCTCCAGGCCGCTGGTAATGGTATCTGCGCCCTTACCGCTTCCATAACTGTTGCTCCAGCCAAGGCCCTGCGCTTCTATGCCTGCTGCTTCCGGTTCTTTGCCCACATTATCTGCCGGCGCTGCCCCGTGCGTTTTACCAAAGCTGTGGCCGCCTGCTATAAGGGCAACGGTCTCTTCATCGTTCATTGCCATGCGGCCAAAGGTGTCGCGGATGTCTTTTGCTGCAGCCACCGGGTCGGGATTGCCATCCGGCCCTTCGGGGTTCACATAGATCAGGCCCATGTGTGCAGCGGCAAGCGGTTCTTCCAGCTTGCGGGAGTGGATATTACGGCCGGGATTTTCGTCGGTAGGCACCGCGCCATGATTTTCCACCACGCCGATTGAGCCTTTTGCATAACGGTCGTTGTTGCCCAGCCAGGTGGTTTCAGAGCCCCAATACACATCTTCATTGGCTTCCCATACATCTTCGCGGCCGCCGGCAAAACCAAAGGTTTTAAAGCCCATAGACTCAAGGGCTACGTTACCGGCCAGTATCATTAAATCGGCCCAGGATATTTTCTTGCCATATTTCTGTTTGATGGGCCAGAGCAGCCTGCGGGCTTTATCCAGGCTTACATTATCAGGCCAGCTATTAAGCGGGGCAAAACGTTGCTGACCTTGTCCGCCGCCGCCGCGGCCGTCATGCACACGGTAGGTGCCTGCGCTGTGCCACGCCATGCGGATGAACAAGCCACCATAATGGCCAAAGTCGGCAGGCCACCAGGGCTGTGAATCGGTCATAAGCGCATGCAAATCTTTTTTCACTGCTTCCAGGTCTAGGCTGTTGAAAGCTTCTTTATAACTGAAGCCTTTATCCATTGGATCGGATAGAGAAGCATGCTGGCGCAGGATGCCCACATTTAATTTGTCGGGCCACCAATCGGTGTTTTGCGTGCCGCCGCCTGCAACGCTGTGCTTCAGGCTGCCATTGTGAAAAGGGCATTTACTGATGTCGTTAGAACTGTCTCCCATTTTGTATAAGTTTTATTGAGTGAAAATTTACTTGTTTAAATTCCGGGATGACAAACTTATGACAATGAGCCAATAATCACAATCAATTAATTTTATTATTTGATAGATTATAATTATGGCGTGGTTGTTATAAGAGGAAATGATTGTATTAAATAGCCGTACATGGCGGGATAATATCAGGGTGGAGTTTAGTGCCTGGGCCGAAACATAAGGCAGGCAGCCAGGAAAATTTTAAGTTTTTAATGAAAAATTTGTGCTTAAACAGCTTCTGTAATACAGCCGGAAAGGTCTTTTGTAATAACTGTGAAATGTATTGAAAAGAGAAGATGAGTTTTATTTTATCTCTTCAAAATCTATGTAATCTCCAGCCGGTGGTGCAGGTTTTGAGGAAGGATTTCTTTTGGCAGTATTGCTGTTTGAATACGTATGGGCAGCCTCCTGCTGGCGGTTCATTTCATTTATCTTATTGCGCACCTGTGAAGTAGCCCTTGAAACAGGTAAGATAAAATTAAAAATGAGTTTATACAAGATATAGAAAACCAAAAATGTAAAAAGCCATTCAAGTATCATGTTGTAAAATTAGCAGTATTTCATTTATCGGCCTTACCGCTGTTCATAATTTCACAACTGGTTAACCAGCGCAATATTTGGCTGATAATGGAATACGTTATACATTTGCCGCCGGAAATCATTCATGGAAGGGAACGCAGTCGTTCCCTTCTCTTTTTACCATATATGAATTCAGATTCTGTTTTGAATAGCATAACGCAGATAGTAAGCAGTTTTCTTGAAAACGAGCCCGGTTATTTCCTGGTTGAAATAAAGATAAAGCCAACCAACAATGTAAAGATTTTTATTGATGGAGATAACGGTATTTCCATTGATAAATGTGTTCAGTTCAACAGGCAGCTTTACAAGATGATTGAAAGCCATGATCTTTTCCCGTCTGGCGATTTTTCGCTTGAGGTTTCATCTCCCGGTATTGATAAGCCTTTAAAGCTGCAAAGGCAGTATGTGAAGAATGTGGGCAGGAATATAGAAGTAAGCTTTAACGACGGCAGTTCCGTAAGCGGCCGCCTGTTGCAGGTTTCAAACGATGATATTATGGTCGAGCAAACAACAGGCAAAGGAAAGAAGGCAGAAACAACACAATTGGTAATTCCTTTTTCAAACATAAAAACAACAACAGTTCAAATTGAGTTTTAAATCGTGCGGTTCATCAATCGTACTTCGTAAATCATAAATCGTATGGCAAGTATAAACCTAATTGAAGCCTTCCAGGAATTTAAGGAAGCCGAAAATATTGACAGGCCTACTATGATGAAAGTAGTGGAAGATGTGTTTAAAACATTGCTTAGAAAAAAATATGGCAGTGATGAAAACTTTGATGTGATAGTAAATGCCGAAAAAGGCGACCTGGAAATCTTCCGGCGTCGTATGATAGTGGAAGACGGCGAGGTGCAGGATCCGCTGGCAGAGGTTGCTTACAGCGACGCCATAAAAATTGAGCCCGATTTTGAAGTGGGCGAAGAATTATACGAGGAAGTGGATATGCTCGATTTTGGCCGCCGTGCCATTCTGGCTGCAAAGCAAACCCTCGCAAGCCGCATCAGCGATTTAAAAAAGAATGTGCTCGTAAAAAAATATGGCGACAGGATAGGGGAGATCATTAATGCAGAAGTATATCAGGTTTGGAAAAAAGAGGTTTTATTAATGGATGAAGAAGGCAATGAGCTTATATTGCCTAAAAGCGAACAGATACCGCAGGATTATTTTAAAAAGGGTGAAAATATCCGCGCCGTGGTTGCCCGCGTTGATATGAAGAATAGTACGCCGGTCATCATCTTAAGCCGTACCAGCTCTGATTTTCTGGCTAAATTATTGGAAATTGAAGTACCCGAAATATTTGACGGCCTCATCACCATAAGAAAAATAGTAAGGGAGCCCGGCGAGCGTGCAAAAGTGGCCGTGGAGAGTTTTGACGACAGGATTGACCCCGTTGGCGCCTGTGTTGGTATGAAGGGCAGCCGTATTCATGGCATTGTCCGCGAGCTGAAAAATGAAAATATAGATGTAATTAACTGGACGAACAACATACAATTGCTCATTCAGCGTTCCCTTACGCCGGCCAAAATAAGCTACATGGATCTTGACAATGAAAATAAGCATGCCGATGTGTATTTGAAGGCCGACCAGATTTCTCTTGCAATAGGCAGAAGAGGGGTTAACATTAAGCTCGCCTGTGAGCTCACCGATTATGATATTGACGTATTCCGCGAAAACGAAGGCGAACAGGAAGACTTTGATATTGACCTGGATGAATTCAGCGATGAAATTGATACGTGGGTAATAGATGAATTGAAGCGTGTAGGTTGCGATACGGCCCGCAGCGTAATGGACCTGAACGTTGACGAACTGGAACGCCGTACAGATCTGGAACGTGAAACAATAGAAGATGTAAAAAAAGTGTTAAAAGCAGAATTCGAAAAAGAATAATATTGCAGGTATAGAAATTGATTGAAATTAGTGCGCTCAATAAAAACAGTGTGCACTGATTTGTATAAACTTCAGGACTGAAGCCTGCACAAAACAAAAAAAATTGAATGGCTGAAATTAAGTTACCAAGATTATTAGGCGCTGCCAAAGAGTTCAATATAGGCCAGGACACACTGATTGAATTTTTGGTAGGCAAGGGTTTTGACCGGGACGAATTAAAGCCTACGGCCAAGCTTACACCTGAAATGTATGAAGCTTTGCAGCATAACTTTCAGGGCGATAAAAATGCAAAGTCGAAGGCAGACCAGATTGAGATACCCAAAAGTGTGCAGGCTGAAAGAAAAAGAAAAGAAGATGAAGAAATTACATTCAGGAAAGATGAACCTAAACAGGCAACGCCTGAGGCTGCACCCAAACCTGCTGAGGTTGCTGTGCCTGAAGTTAGTGCCGGGCTTCCGGAGCTTGCTGAGCCGGTAATGAGTGAAGAAAAAGCTGAAGAGCCTGAAGTTGTTGACAGCGAGCCTGAAGTGATAAAAATTGAAGCGCCTGAAATTGAGGGCCCGAAGATCATTGATAAGATAGACCTCTCTGCTGTGGGCAAGCCTAAAAAAATAGAAAAACAATCCCCGCCGGTGGAGGAAGCACAGCCTCCGGCAGAAGACATACCGGAAAAAACAGTGGTGGAAGATCAGCCGGAAGTATTGCCACAGGAAGAGGAAAGCCCGGCTGCCACAGAAGACGAGCTGGTGGTGATACAAAACATCAGGGCAGAAAGAATTGAAGGCCCTAAAGTATTGGGCAAAATAAGTTTGCCTGTGGAAAATGATACCAGGCCCAAGCCTGGACCCGCAATACCCCAGCGTGAAGAAAAACGCAAGCGCAAGCGTATTCCCATTGATAAAAAAGGTGTGGGTGGCAACCAGCCTTCTGGTGACAGAAGGCCCGACGGCCAGCAGCAGCCCAGACCCCCTCATGGCGGCGGCGGTGATAACCGTTTCCGCAGGGATGGCGGCGGCAACCGCGGTCATCATCCGCAACGTAGTGGCGGCAACCGGGATAACAGAAGGCCGCCTGTGCAGCACGACAGGGAAATTGATCCGAACGAAATAAAAAGAAAGATACAGGAAACACAGGCTATCCTTTCCGGCTCTGCCGGTAAAGGCAAATCAAAAGCAAAATATCGCAGGGAAAAAAGAAATGAAGCCGCGGAAAGCGCCGCGGAAAGCGAAACAAATAAACTGCAGGTTACAGAATTTGTAACAGTAAGCGACCTGGCAAACCTGATGGATGTAAGCTTTGCCGACATCATCAGCAAGTGTATGAGCCTGGGTATAATGGTTTCGATCAACCAGCGCCTTGACGCAGAGGTTATTGAGTTGGTAGCAGGCGAATTTAACTACGAAGTGGAATTTATAGGTCTCGATGACGCCGAAGAAGAGGATGAGGAGATAGAGGATGAAGAGGAAGACCTCCTGCCACGCGCTCCCATTGTAACCATAATGGGCCATGTGGACCATGGTAAAACTTCTTTGCTTGACTATATACGCAGCGCCAATGTGGTTGCCGGAGAAGCCGGAGGCATTACCCAGCATATCGGCGCCTATCAGGTTACGATTGACGGAGATAAAAAGATCACCTTCCTCGATACGCCCGGCCACGAAGCGTTTACGGCTATGCGTGCCCGCGGCGCCAAAGCGGCGGATGTGGCTGTTATTGTAATTGCAGCCGATGATGCCGTGATGCCGCAAACAAAAGAAGCTATCAGCCATGCGCAGGCTGCCAACCTGCCCATGATCTTTGCCATTAACAAGATAGACAAGGAAGGCGCCAATCCCACAAAAATATACGAGCAATTATCGCAGATGAATATTTTGGTTGAAGAATGGGGTGGCAAATATCAAAGCCAGGAAATATCAGCCAAAAAGGGATTGAATGTTGATCTTTTGCTGGAGAAAATATTGCTGGAGGCCGATCTGCTCAATCTGAGAGCCAACCCAAACAGAGAGGCTTCCGGAACTATTATCGAAGCTTCGTTGGATAAAGGCCGGGGTTATGTGGCCACTGTGCTGGTGCAGAACGGAACGCTGAAACAGAGCGACCTCATGGTTTCAGGCCAGTATTTCGGAAGATTGAAGGCATTGACCAATGAGCGTAACCAGCGTGTAACAGAAGCGCCGCCCTCTGCGCCGGTGCAGATACTGGGCTTGAACGGTGCGCCGCAGGCCGGCGAAAAATTCAAAATATATGCCGATGAATCGGAAGCAAAAGATGTAGCCACAAGGCGTTCGCAGATCATCCGGGAACAGGGCTTAAGAACCCGCAAGCATATTACGCTGGATGAAATTGGCCGCCGCCTTGCGCTCGGTAACTTCAAAGAGCTGCAGATCATTATTAAAGGCGACGTGGATGGTTCAGTGGAAGCGTTAAGCGATTCTTTGCAGAAACTTTCTACCGAAGAAATTGTGGTGAACGTAGTGCATAAAGCGGTGGGCCAGATATCAGAAAGCGATGTGCTGCTCGCTACCGCATCAGACGCCATCATCATTGGCTTTAATGTACGCCCGTCAAGCCAGGCAAGCAGGCTGGCACAGAGTGAAGGCGTTGAAATAAAGACCTATTCTATCATTTATAACGCTATTGAGGAAGTTAAGAGCGCCATGGAAGGCATGCTTGAGCCTAAAGTGGAAGAAAAAGAAGTGGCCACCGTTGAAATAAGGGAAGTATATAAATTTGATAAGGCCACCGTTGCCGGTTGCTACGTACAGGAAGGCAAGGTTAAGCGCGACAGCAAGGTGCGCCTTTTCCGGGATGGCATTCTTATCTATCCAAGAACGGAAGGCGCTTTTGCCGAACTGGGCAGCTTAAAACGTTTTAAAGACGACGTGAAAGAAGTGGCGTCCGGCTACGAGTGCGGGTTAACGATTAAAAACTTCTCCGACATAAACCCTGCCGACACAATCGTGGCTTACGAAAAAGAAGAAGTAAAACGTACATTATAAACGCACAAATTCTTTGTTAAAACAAAAGCAGGCGCGGAGCCTGCTTTTGTAATCATTTACTTTTGGGTTGATTAACATATTAGCATGAAAAAAATCTTTTCACACCTCTTGCTTTTTACAATGGTTACGTCTTTTGCAGCTTCTGCTCAAACGCAGCGGGTTGTTGCAGACCAGATCATAGCCAAAGTGGGAGATAAGATCATTCTTAAATCTGATATTGACAATGCGATATCAGACTATAAAAGGCAGGGCCAGAACATGCAGTTGCCGCCTGACCCGGAATGTGCCTTCCTGGAAGGCCAGTTAATACAGAAAGTGCTGGTACTGCAGGCGAATAAAGATTCATTAACTATTAGTGATGATGAAATTGATGCGCAATTGGATAATAGGATCCGCTATTTTATAAGCCAATACGGTTCTAAAGATATGATGGAGCAGATTGCCGGTAAAACGGTTTACCAGATAAAAGAAGATCTGCGTCAGCCATTTATTGAACGCCAGCTTGCAGATAAAATGCAGGCAAAAATCTTGGAGAATGTTAAGATAACACCTACAGAGGTAAAGACGTTTTATGATAAGATACCTAACGACAGCCTGCCTTTTTTTGAAAGCGAGCTTGAAGTGGCGCAGATTGTATTGTATCCCAAATCGAATAAAGACATTGAAGATTACATAACCACCCAGTTGAACGACCTGAAAAAGCAGGTGGAAAGCGGCCAGAAGAAATTTTCAGACCTGGCCAAAATTTATTCCCAGGACCCTGGCAGTAAAGACAATGGCGGCCAGTACAGCATAAACCGTACAGATAAAGTATGGGACCCCACCTTTCTTTCCGCAGCATTCAAATTAAAGGAAGGGCAGGTGTCGCCTGTTATTAAAAGTAAATTCGGCCTGCACATTATTCAAATGGTAAGCCGTGCCGGTGATGACGCCGTGATAAGGCATATTTTAATCATTCCGTCTGTAACCGCAACGGAAATAAATGATGCCAAACAAAAATTAGACAGCGTGCGTTCAAGGATTGTGGCCGGCACATTAAATTTTAATGAAGCAGTGAATAAGTACAGCGAAGACGATGCCACACGTTACAATGCCGGGCGCATTATTTCTCAGGTAGATGGCTCTGTGCGTTTAACCATTGACCAACTGGACAAGGGTATAGTAGCCAATTTAAAGTCTATGAAAGCCGGCGATATTTCCCAGCCGCTTACGTATACGGATGACCGCGGCAAGCAGGCGGTACGCCTGGTTTACCTGGTGCATGAAACCCAGCCGCACCGCATGAATTTAAAAGACGATTACGACCGTGTGGCGCAGCAGGCTTTGAATGAGAAAAAACAAAAGGCGCTTGATGCCTGGTTTAAGCAACATATTTCAGACTTTTATATTGACATTGATCCGGAATATCATACATGCAAAAGCCTTGACTTTTGGTTCAATTCCGAATCAACCGCATCTAAATAAAATAAAAACCCCTGTTAAAGACGGGGTTTTTATTTGATAAATTATATGTATGTACATACATTTGTGCCGTGAAACTGGAAGATGCAATAAAAAGCAATAAGTTTAAAAACGAGGTGCACAAAGCGGCTTTAAATATTCTGTACACTTCGTGGTGGCTTAAAACCATCATGAGCAAGGAATTGAAAGAATATGGGTTAACGCATGAGCAATACAATGTGTTGCGGATACTGAAAGGAAAACATCCTGAACATATTTGTATAAGGGAAATAACCTGCAGGATGATTGAAAAAAGTTCAAACGTGCCAAGGATTATAGACAGGCTGGAAACAAAAAAGCTGGTTAAGCGCACATCGTCAGATGCAGACCGGCGTGAAACCGTTATTGTATTAACACTGGCGGGAATTAATATTCTTAAGCACAGTACGGAGAGAATAGATAAACTGATGGAGAAGGTAATTCTCCTTGATGAAATAAAGGCCAAAGACCTGAACAGCATCCTGGAAGAAATAAGGAAAAACGAGCAATAAAAAAATTTTCCCTAATATATGTATATACATAAATAATTTACTTTTATTCAATAAAAACAATTATGGCAACTTACAAAATTGACGCTGCACACAGCGAAATAGGGTTTAAAATTAAACACCTGGTTATTAGCACCGTTAGCGGCGGCTTTTCAAAATTTGATGCAACAATGGAAGCCGGGCAAGCGGATTTCACCGATGCTTCAATAAGTTTTGAAGCAGATGTGAACAGTATTTCCACCAACAACGAGCAAAGGGATGGGCACTTAAAAGGCGCTGATTTCTTTGACGCAGAAAAATATCCGAAAATAACCTTTAGCTCCACTTCAATTGAAAAGGAAGGCGATAATGAATACGTGCTGCATGGCGACCTGACTATTCGCGATGTAACAAAAAATATTACTTTACATGTTGAACATGGCGGCGGCATAATTGACCCCTGGGGGCATAGCCGGGAGGGCTTTGAACTGGCTGGCAAAATAAGCCGTAAGGAATTTGGCTTGAAATGGAATGCACTTACCGAAGCCGGCGGCGCTGTGGTGGGCGACGATGTGCGTTTGGCAATAAATATTGAAATGGTGAAGCAGGCTTAAGAAAATCAAAAAAGGATTTCATCCAGATTAAGGATAAAAAATGAACATAGAAATAGTATCGGGCAGTCCGCGCTTAAACAGCGTAACCCACCGGTTGGTTTTACACCTGAAGAAACATTTGCCGGCAATTGCCCCGCATCATGTAAACGTGATTGATGTAAGGGATTGGGAACTGAATGTGCTGCAGCAGGAGATTTTTAAAAGTGTTGACACGGCGCCGGTTGAATTTAAGCCGCTTGCCCAACGCATGTTTGATGCGGATGCTTTTATAATTGTTACGCCCGAATACAATGGAAGTTATACGCCGGCAGTAAAAAACCTTTTCGATCATTTCCCCAAACAGTCGAGAAAACCATTTGGCATTGTTACTGCATCTCCGGGCGCATTAGGTGGCATACGCGCCGGCCTGCAGGTACAATTGTTAATATATGCATTGTTTGGCGTTGGCTCCCCGCACATGCTTGTAACACCCTTTGTAGATAAAAAGTTTGATGAAGAAGGCAACCTGCTCGATGCCTCTTTTCAAAAGAATATTGATGTATTTGTTGCAGAGTTCTTATGGCTGGCCGGGCATATAACTGCAGGCTCAAAAACTTATTAACAACGAAGCCTGGATTAATATCAGCGTTTAACTATAAATTTGCGCCTTCAATTCCCCAATGAGCGATGCAATAAAACATGAATGCGGCCTCGCCCTCATTCGTTTGAGAAAAAGTTTCTCTTATTATCTCCAGCAGCATGGAACGGTAATGTACGGGCTTAACAAGCTCTATCTTTTGATGGAAAAGCAGCATAACCGCGGACAGGATGGCGCCGGTATTGCTGCCGTGAAATTAAATACGGCAAACGGGGCGCCTTTCCTGCATCGGGTGCGCAGTAACGCCCAGCAGCCTATTGCAGATTTGTTTTTTAAGCTTGGAACAGAGATAAATGAATTAGAAAAATATCAGCCGGATATTAAAAAGCATCCTGAATTAATGAAAGGCCATGTGCCGTTGATAGGTGAATTATTGCTCGGCCATTTGCGGTATGGGACACAGGGGAAAAACAATGTTGAGTTTTGCCATCCTTTTATAAAAAGGGATCTGATGCCGGGCAAGAACCTTGCCCTGGCAGGCAATTTTAATCTGGTGAACAAAGATGAACTGTTCGATCTCATCAATATCAATCCCGGCCCTTTCCAGCAGCAAAGCGACCTGGCTGCCATGATGGAGGTAATACATCATTTTCTTGTTATTGACGAAGACAAAAACCCTGGAAAAGCCTGCATTGCCAATGCCTTGAAAAAGGCAGCCGCGCTGTTTGATGGCGGCTTTACCGTTGGCGGCCTTACAGGAAGCGGCGCTTCTTTTGTTTTAAGGGATGCCCATGGCATTCGGCCGGCTTATTATTATATAGGCAAGGAAGTGATTGTGGCGGCAAGTGAGCGTGCAGCCATCCGTACTTCATTTAATGTGGGCGAAAATGAGGTGCTGGAGTTAATGCCCGGTAAAGCATTGATAATTGACGCTGATGGGAATTATACCATCGAGCAGGTGCTTGAGCCGAAGGAAAGAAAGGCTTGCAGCTTTGAGCGCATTTATTTCAGCCGCGGCAGCGATGAAAAAATTTACCGGGAGCGCATTGCACTTGGCTATCATTTAAGCAAAGCTGTGTTAGATGCCGTTAATTACGATTTAAAGAATACCATTTTTTCCTACATCCCCAATACGGCGGAAGTGGCTTATTTTGGTTTGTGCAAAGGCATGGAAGATTATCTTAACCAAACCAAGGTTGAGAGAATTTTAAGCTGGGGCAATGATGTTACGGAAGAAAAACTGCAATCCATCATTAACCGTAAGATCCGTCAGGAAAAGATAGCGATCAAAGACGTGAAGCTGCGCACATTTATTACCGAAGACAGCGGCAGGAACGAAATGGTGCAGCATGTGTATGATATAACTTACGGCACCGTTCGCAAAAATGAAGATACGCTGGTTGTGATAGACGATTCCATCGTTCGCGGCACAACCCTTAAAGAAAGTATTGTGCGCATGCTGGCCAGGCTTCAGCCCAAAAAAATAATTGTGGTTTCCTCGGCGCCGCAAATACGTTATCCCGATTGCTATGGGATTGATATGAGCAAGCTGGGCGATTTCATTGCTTTTCGCGCCGCAATTGAATTACTGAAAGAGAATGGCAGGGAATGCATTATTGAAGATGTGCATCAAAAAATACTGGAACTGGAACGCTGCAACAGGCTTACTGAAGAAAATATAGTGCGCCAGATATATAAGCCATTTACAACCCAGGAAATTTCAGATAAGATTGCACAGCTAATCACACCAAAAGATTTAACCATGCCGGTGCAGGTTATTTATCAAACCATAGAAGACCTGCATGAATGCTGCCCTACCAATACCGGCGACTGGTATTTTACCGGAAACTACCCTACACCCGGAGGCAACCGCGTGGTAAATAAGGCATTTCTGAATTATATAGCTAAAAAAGATGTAAGGGGATATTAAAGGGTGTAATTCACAAGAAGTTTCCTTATCGCTGATCTTCATTCAATCCCTATCAGATTTATAGGAATATAGGAATATTGGAATTTAATCCTTTATTTTTGAAATTGAAAACCTGCATTTTTATTACAAACATGTCTTTATGGTTTCAAAACTTAGTTCTGATGAAGTGCTTAGCTTTCTTATTATTGTGAGTATTATCCTTATCGTGGCCCGGGTGTTAGGGGAAATACTCAGGAAGTTTAAGCAGCCGGCAGTAATAGGGGAAATACTTGCTGGGATTTTATTAGGCCCATCCCTTCTTGGCACGGTTGCCCCTGATGTTTTTCATCATTTATTTACCAGCCAAAACGGTGTGCCTTATAAAGCCTTTGACGGCCTGGCGCAGATTGGCATCATATTGCTTATGTTTATTGCCGGTTTTGAAGTGGATCTGAAACAAATACGGCTCCAGGGCAAAAAAGCAGCTTCAATCAGTCTTATGGGATTTATATTTCCCTTTGCGCTTGGCTTTTTAACAGTATGGATGTTCTATGACAGGATTTTTTCAGATACAACCCATACCAATCTTATTATTCCGGCTATGTTCTTTGGTACTGCGTTATCAATAACTGCGCTATCCGTAATTGCCAAAATATTGATTGATCTTAATATTCTGCGTTCCAAAATCGGGAGCCTTGTACTTACGGCAGCCATGATTGATGACTTTTTAGGATGGATATTGTTTTCTATCATTATCCAGATGATGGGTAAAACAGGAGAGAGCTCATTTACTTCTGTAGCAATAGTACTTTGCTTTACAGTTTTTATTTTAACTATCGGCAGGTGGATTGTTGACAAGATTTTAATGGTAGCTGATAAGTTTTTATCAACAGGCGGCTTAATAACTGTATCTGTAAGCCTTTGTCTTCTGAGCGCGGTATTAACGGAATACCTTGGTGTTCGCGGCATATTTGGCGCCTTCCTGATGGGAGTAGCCATAGGCGATTCAAAGTACTTTCCCGAAAGATTACAAAATATTCTTCACCAGTTCGTAGTAAATATCATTGCCCCTTTATTCTTTGCGTCAATTGGGTTAAGGGTGAATTTTGTTACCAATTTTAATTTTGAAGTGGTTGCCATCATCCTGTTCATTGCATGTTTTGCAAAAATTATTGGCGCCGTTATTGGCAGCCGCCTGAGTGGCATGACGAAGAATGAATCTTATGCTGTTGCTTTTGGCATGAACGCCCGCGGTTCACAGGAAATCGTGCTTGGCACGCTTGCGCTCCAGGCTAAAATAATTGATGAGCCTATTTTTGTTGGCCTGGTAGTTATGACTGTAGTTACCATCCTCATAGCCGGCCCGTTAATGAAATATTACCTCCATCGTCAGGAAAGATTAGATGACAAAGCTGTTGCAGATATCCATCCCCGAAATATTGCCATTGTAGGATGGACGGAAAAAACTATCGGCGGCGTTTAATAAAGTTAAATTTCTGAATGCCCGCGGTTCGCAGAAAATTGTGCCTGGCGCACCTGCACTGCAGGCAAAAATTATTGATGAGCCTATTTTTGTGGCATTGATCGTAATGACGGTATCAGGCATTTTGATAGCAGGGCCCGCAATGAAATATTATCTCAATAAAGATATGGCCGGAAAGAGAGCTGAAAAAACAAGCCTCGCCATTATGCCCGCTGCATAAATAAAACAAGAAGGTTGAAACAGGAGGCAATTCTATTTGGATATAAAACCAATCCCGCTTATCTTTGCGCTCCTTTTAAATTTAAAATACGGCAAAATCCGTAGAAAATAACAGTTATGAAAAAAGATCTTCATCCAAAAACATACAAGCTGGTTGTGTTTAAAGACATGAGTAATGGATATGCTTTTTTAAGCCGTTCAACAGCTTCTTCCAAGGAAACCGTTAAATGGGAAGATGGTAATGAATACCCGCTTATCAAGCTTGAAATTTCGAATACCTCGCATCCCTTCTATACAGGTAAAAATGTATTGGTAGATACCGCCGGGCGTATTGATAAATTCCGCAAACGTTACGAAAAGAAAAAATAACGAAATTCAAAATCCCTCCGGCAAAACGGGGGGATTTTTGTTAATAACACTTCTTCTCCCAATAAAACATTTTTCACAGGCATTATTTCTTTGCAAAGAGCAAACATTATGAGCAAGGTTACTTCTTACCCAAAAGAAAAAATCAATATTCTTTTTCTTGAAAATATCAGTGATAAGGCTATTGACCTTTTTAAAAGAAATGGATATGTTAACGTAAAAAAACTGGGCGGCGCTTTATCTGAAGATGAATTGATAAAGCAGATTGCAGATGTGCATTTGCTGGGCATCCGGTCTAAAACACACATAAGCGAAAAGGTGCTACATGCTGCCAGGAAATTACAGGCAATAGGCTGTTTTTGTATTGGCACAAACCAGGTTGATTTAAGTGCTGCTACAAAGCATGGGGTTACGGTTTTTAATGCGCCTTACAGCAATACCCGCAGCGTGGCCGAACTGGTAATAGGACTGAGCATTATGCTTATTCGCCGCATATCCGACAAAAACCTGGCTGCCCATGAAGGCATTTGGATGAAAGAAGCAAAAGGAAGTTTTGAATTGCGTGGAAAAACGCTGGGCATTATTGGGTACGGAAATATTGGTTCGCAGGTAAGCATACTGGCCGAAGCGTTTGGAATGAAGGTTATATTTTACGATGTGGAAACAAAACTTCCTCTGGGCAATGCGCATGCCGCCAAAAGCCTGAAGGAGTTACTTAACCAGGCAGATATTGTTTCCCTGCATGTGCCCGAAGAAGAACAAACAAAGAATATCATTAATAAAAATACCCTGAAGCATTTTAAGAAAGGCGCTATACTTATAAACTATGCAAGGGGAACTGTGGTGGAAATACCTGCATTGGCCAGGGCCTTACAGGAAGGTTTGCTGGGCGGTGCAGCTATAGATGTTTTTCCTGTTGAGCCTGAAAAAAACGGCGATAAATTCACTACGCCATTACAGGGCCTGCCAAATGTGATCCTTACGCCGCATATTGGCGGTTCAACAGAAGAGGCCCAACAGAATATTGGCGAAGACGTAAGCGCCAAACTGTTCAACTATCTTGAAAAAGGCATCACCAATGGTTCGCATACAGTGCCGGCCATAAGCCTGCCGCCGGTTGAAGGCGCTCATCGCATTTTGCATATACATAACAATGTTCCGGGCGTTTTAAGCGCCATCAATACGCAGCTTTCCAATCACAACATTAACATTGTGGGCCAATATTTAAAGACTAACGATGAGATTGGTTATGTGGTATTGGATGTTGATAAACGCCTTTCAAAACAGGCGTTGGAATTATTGAAGAATGTAAAGGAGACAATCAGGGTAAGAATATTGTATTAACGTGATTTTGGGATAACAGAATTGCCAGGCTTTTAAGCCTGGGGAATCCCCCAAGCATGTACCTGGCCGGCTTTAGCCGAAGCCCACATTCATTGAACAAAATTTTGGCTAAAGCCATGCTATTGCCGCCGGCCCGTTGTATCATACAGCTTTGGCATCTGCGCCCACCACGCAGCAAGTTTCTTTTTTAATTCATCTGCCACTGCTGCATTGGCAGCCGCAACATTATTCGCTTCATTGCGGTCCAGTGTAATGTTATACAACTGTACATCGCTTCCATCGTGGTTCATCAGCAGTTTCCAGTCGCCCGAACGAATGGCAAGGTTAGGGCTTTTATCCCTGCCTGCAGGATATTTGAAGGCGATGTCATTTCTTCCGTACTCCCAATACATATCTTTATTCCTGGCAGAAGGTTGCCCGTAAAACACGCTGCTTCTGTCTATACCATCGCCTGTATAAACTGATGGCAATTTGATACCAGCAAGCGCTGCCAGCGAAGGCAGCAGGTCAACCGCATCCACCACAGAATTGCTGTCTGTTTTTGCCTCTGGAAAATGATTGGCCCAGCTAATAAGGAAAGGCATTCTTGTACCGCCTTCATACAAAGAAAGCTTTGAGCCTCTTAAGCCGGCAGCCCTGCTGCCCCTGAAACTTGGCAACGGCCCGTTATCACTGGTGAAAATGATAATGGTGTTTTTATCTGACCCAAGCTCTTTCAGGCCATCCAGCAACCTTCCTATTTGTTTATCATATTCTTCAAGCACCAGCTTAAAAGCCTGTTCTTCCTCCGGGTTCATCGGGAACCGGCCGTTAAATTCTATGCCATAACGGGGCACCCATGGCGTATGCACATCGTCGGGCCAGAGGTTTACAAAACAAGGCTGCCCTTTATGGCGCTTCATAAAGCTGAGTGTTTTATCAACAAAATACCTCGTTCTGTCCCATCTTTTAATACTGTCTTTATACGACCATATCCAGTTGGTTGCCGTAATTAACGGATCCGGGTCGGGGCTTTCATACGTGCTTGCATGTTCATCAAAACCATAATATTCAAAACCCGGTGCATCCGTTACATCCCTGCCGCCGCCGAGGTGCCATTTGCCAAAATGACCTGTTGCATAACCGGCGCCTTTAAAAAATTTTGCCATGCCGGGTGCAGTTACGTCAAGATAATCTGCCTGCTGGGCATCGCGGTTATGTTGTTTGTTGTCGAGGTAAGTAGAGAAATTCCACCGCGCAGGATACTGGCCTGTTAACAAGCCTGCGCGGGAGGGAGAGCATATTGGTGCAGCGCTGTAATAGCTCGTTAGTTTCAAGCCATGCCGGGCAATCCTGTCAATATTTGGTGTGGGCACAAAACCACCGCGAAAGCAACCAATATCGCTAAAGCCCATATCATCAGTGAGTATGATAATAATGTTTGGTTTATTGCCTGCCGTTTGCGCATTTGTAATATGGATGCAGGATATTGTGACAAGCAGCAATAATAAGCAGGGTTTACATGTACGCAGGTTCTTTACAGGCATAGGCTATATGTTAAAGCGTTAAAGCTATACATTTCATACATAAAGGCGTTCCCATTTCTTCTTTATCACACCTGTAAATGATCATAATAAAAAATAGCTGGTTGTAGCCAGCTATTTTTGTAAGTGTCGTTTTTACTTCATGCATGTTCTTTTTCAAAAGGTGATCTAATTGCATTAAAATTGGTAAGCAGTTCCCCCGCCTGTTAAATCGAAATAGAGGTTTTGCAATTCATGCAAATGCTTAACCGGCCTCAGGCTTTTCAGGTTATCACAAAACAGGCTAACTCCGTTATCATCCAGCGTGCACTTAAAATAATCACATTCAAAAACGGCGGCATCGGTTATCCAGCTAAACTGTGTGAACCCTGCATGCAACAAGATCTGTTTCGTAATGCTAACCGGAATAAGATGGTCGGTCTTAACCCATTTGCCGTCTGCCTGAACCTGTGTCTTACGTATTTCGGTTATCCTTCGGGCACAGTCCTCGTCCTCTTCATACAAAGACCGCACCCTGAAAAAATTGCCAATGCGTAGAGATGATAGTGTCATAAGGTAAGCTTTAAAATGAATGAAACCGAGCATGATAATTTTTCTCACACAGGGGAATGTACATAGCGAGGTTCCATGAGGCCATTGAAAAATCAAACTTGTACGAATGAAAATTACTCTTTAAAGTTACGGCAAAATCAATAGCGCATAACATGCTGGTGTAATTAGGCAGGAAACGCGGTTTTAATGGTGTATTAAATTTTCGGTAGCGAAAGCACAGTAACTGTACAGATGGTGAATTCATCATTCCATATAACTAAATAAGCGCCGGGTTACGGGAGGGTGTTCAGAACGGGCGCCATTGAATATCGCTTAGCATAATTTTATTTCTTTATCAGCCCAATTGTTTATCAGGAGAAATTTTTAGCTTTATTCATCTTAAAAATATTCTTATGGCAAAGAAGATTCTAATGTTAGCAGGCGATTTTGTGGAAGATTATGAAGTAATGGTGCCATTCCAGGCATTACTGGCTGTAGGCTTTGACGTGCATGCTGTTTGTCCCGGAAAAAAAGCCGGTGAAACTGTGGCAACTGCCGTGCATGATTTTATTGGATTTCAAACGTATGCCGAGCTGAGAGGGCATAATTTTATACTAACGGCCAGCTTTGACCAGGTAAATCCTTCCGGCTATGACGGCCTTTATATCTGTGGCGGAAGAGCGCCGGAATACATCAGGCTCGACCCAAAAGTTATTGAATACACAAAGCATTTTTTTGAAGCGAACAAACCGGTGGCTGCCATTTGCCATGGCATACAAATATTAACCGCAGCCGATGTGGTTAAGGGCAGAACGCTTACCGCCTATCCTGCCGTGGGCCCTGACATTGTTCGCGCAGGTGGCAACTGGAAAGATATACCGGTTAATGAAGCTATTACCGAAGGTAATCTCACAACGTCTCCGGCATGGCCCGGGCATCCTGCCATATTAAAAGCGTTTTTCAAATTATTAGGCGTTACAATCGGTGGCGTATAAGCCGCTAACAATTTTTTGTATAGCCGCCTGCTGCAAAACATGCAAATGAATTTTAAAAAAACAGCTGCCGAAGCAGCCATCAGCCTTATTGGAAGCAATACAGTCATTGGCCTGGGCGATGGCTCAACAATGAATTATATGGTTGATGGTTTAAGGGCAAATCAATACAACTCTCTTGCGTTGTTTACGTCTTCTTTCTCCACAAAAAAAATTATTGGAAGCTGCTTGTTTTGCAGTGAATGATATATCAACTGTAAGTGCTTTGGATATTTATTTTGACGGATGTGATCAGTTTGATAGAAACCTGAATGCCCTTAAGAGCGGTTCAGGCATTCATACCACAGAAAAATTATTGGCTTCAATGGCCAGCCAGTTTGTTTTAGTGGGCGATGAATCAAAATATATTGATACACTTCAAACAAAATACCCGGTTGTTATTGAAGTAATTCCTGATGCTGTACATTTTGCACAAGCACAGTTGCATAAGATGTTCCCTTCCGGTAAAACGCAAGTGCGTGAAGGCAAAACCCGTTATACAAATTTGTTGGTTGATATTTGGTTTGATGAATTTCCTGAACTGCTGCCCTTAATCCTATCCTGAAAAATATTACAGGCGTGATAGAATCGTCTTTGTTTTATAACATGGCGCATAAAGCTGTTATAGCAGGTGAAAACGGCTTGCATATTATAGAAAAACAGGCGCATTTATGAGCATGGCCTTATTACAGGTAAAAATAACAGCCACAGTTGCAGAGATAACATTTGTAATATAAACTATCTGATGCTCCTTCAGCCGGTGAAAAAACTTTTATTCAATATCAAATCCTTTAATCTCTATTTCTTTTATATTCCAATAGCCCAAATCATCCTGCAAAAGCTTCACCCTAAGATTACCTGAGAAAACAGTTTTATTGTTTGCTGACTGTGCAAGAGCTTTATAATTGCCGGTTACATAACAATCACTTTCATTTACGGTGCAGCCGTTAATGGTACATTCCTTCAGCTCAATTTCATTGAATAATGATTTGAAGCGGTTTAATTTTTCGCTGTAATCTTTAAATTCATTATACAAAACTGCGTTAAATGAAAAGCCATCTTTTGCGTAATGTATATCCCAAAATAATTCTTCCTTACAAAATATATCGCCTATCAGATCATCTTTAACCATCCTTGAGTTATCATAAATCGGGTCCGGATGAAATTCATCATAAATAAAATTGGTTGACCATCCGGACAAACTCATGTCATCCATTTCATGCTCAAATAATTCTTCAGTTGCAAACCGGTATAATTCCCTTGCCGGAATATTCGGGCTGCATACATCAAGGTCTATATCGTGCTTATTCAAATAGTTTCTTAACGCTTCCCATGTCTGTTCCATATCTTCATCAGTTATTTCCGCAACAGGCTTAAAATGTTGCGGCCTGCCGATTTTATCGAACACTTTAATCGTTTTATATTCTTCGGCAAACTGGTTTTCAAAAGCCATTACATTATTCAAAAACTGGTTTTCAATTTCAGGCGGCAAATCATTTTTATCGTTTTCAATGTTGCGGAACTGTGCGCCGTGCTCCAGCATGAGCTTCATTTTCAGAAAATCATTTTCCGCCCTGAGCTTTTCATCATCGCTCATTTGGTTAAGGTCGTCCATAATTTTAAAATTATTTATCCAAGATAATAAATTATAAGTACCCGCCGGCGCCGTTTTTCCCGCCAGGATTTCCTTTATTAATTGTTGATAATTTCATCTTCCTTCCTTACGCCACATTTTTACATTTGCGTCTCAATAATATATTATGGCTGCAACCGCAAAAGCAAAGGGCGCTTCAAAGAAAAAACGCACAGGAAAATCAGTTAAAGGAAAATATAAATCAAAACCGCTTTTATCCAATACCAGGAAACCGGCCGATATGTCTGTAAGCGAATGGCAGGCTGCATTGCGGAAACAAATTGCAGAACATACGCCGTTTACAATTACCAA
Organism: Parafilimonas sp.; assembly: GCF_047606085.1. Classification (GTDB taxonomy): domain Bacteria; phylum Bacteroidota; class Bacteroidia; order Chitinophagales; family Chitinophagaceae; genus Parafilimonas. Next base: position 24,020 of record NZ_JASGEX010000229.1, on the reverse strand, counting down.
CACCGGCAACGGACTTGCGTACAGCGATTATAATGTGTACAATAACAGCACTAAGAATACGTATAAAGTTGCATTGCGCAGCAGCGATAACAGCCAGAATTTTTGTTCCTGCTACGATTTTAAAACCAACCAGCTGGGCACCTGCAAGCATATTGAAGCCGTATTGCTGCACATAAATAAAAAGCCTGCGCTGCGCAGGGCGCTGAAACAGCCTTACGAAGCTGCATACAGTTCCATGTACATGGAATACAGAGGGGAAAGAAAAATAGTTTTTCGCATTGGAACGGATAATACAGAAGCATACAAAAAGTTATTGAAGCCCTTTGTGCATGCAGATTACAGCCTTTCAGAAAAAGGGTATGATAACATTGATAAAGTTTTACAGAAGGCTTTTCAGATCAATGCATCCTTTAGGTGTTATGAAGATGCGCTGGCGCATATTATCCAGTGGCGGGAAAACAAGCAACGGCGGCAAACGCTGACGCCTTTTATACAATCGAATAAATTACCCGGTATAAAAAGCCTGAAAGTAAACCCTTTTCCATACCAGGCAGAAGGTATATTATTCTGCGTCGCTGCGGGCAGAAGCATCCTGGCAGATGATATGGGCCTCGGCAAAACCATACAGGCCATCAGCATGGTGCAGTTAATGCACGAATATTTCCAGGTGCAGAAAGTGCTGGTTATCTGCCCTACTTCTTTAAAATATCAATGGCAAAGCGAAATAGAAAAATTCACAACGGCTTCTGTAAAAGTGATCGAAGGAAATTATTTAAACAGAAGGCAACTGTATAAAGAAGATGGGCACTTATATAAGATTGCCAGCTATCACATGGCGGTAAATGACCTTGAGCTCATCAATGCGTATCAGCCCGACCTGATTATTTTAGATGAAGCGCAGCGCATTAAAAACTGGCAGACAAAAGTAAGCCAGAGCATAAAAAAGCTGCAAAGCAAATATGCGCTGGTGCTTACCGGCACGCCTTTGGAAAATAAATTGCAGGAACTGTATTCGCTGGTACAATTTATAAATCCTTTATTGCTTGGCTCTTTGTATAATTTCACTTCACAGCATGAGCAGCTAAGCGAAACAGGCCAGGTAGTGGGCTATAAAGACCTGGATAAGATAAAAGAAAAGCTGAAAGATATTTTGCTGCGCCGCACCAAAAAACAAGTGCTGCAACAGTTGCCTGCCCGCATTGATAAAAACTTATTTGTAGAAATAACGCAGGAGCAAAAAGCGCTGCATAATGATTATGGAGAAGTGGTAACGCGCCTTGTAAACCGTTGGCAGAAAACAGGATTTTTAAGTGAAGAAGACCGCCAGCGTTTACTGCTGCACCTGAACATGATGCGCATGGTGTGCAACAGCACGTATATACTTGACCAGGAAACCAATTACCAGACAAAACTGGATGAGCTGTTTAGCGTGCTGGAAGAAATATTGCAAACCAGCGATGAAAAAATTGTCATCTTCAGCCAATGGGAACGTTTTACAAGATTGATTGCACAGGAACTTGACAGCCTTAACATAGGCTATGCCAACCTGAACGGCACAGTGCCCGGCCATAAACGCAAAGCATTGTTCGACCGTTTTAATAATGATGCCGGTTGCCGCATTTTTCTTTCCACCGATGCGGGCGGCGTAGGGCTGAACCTGCAGGCAGGCTCTTATCTTTTTAATATGGACCTGCCCTGGAACCCTGCGGTGCTGGAACAGCGCATTGCCCGCATATACCGACATGGGCAAAAGAACAATGTAAATATCATCAACTTTATAGCGCAGCATACCATTGAGCACGGCATGCTGGGCAAGCTGAAATTTAAGACAGCATTAAGCGAAGGCATATTGGATAATGGCGAGGCCAATATCTTCATCGGCGACAGTAAGTTTAATGTATTTATGAAAAGCGTGGAAGAACTGGTGGCAGATGATGCGGCTGTTGCAACAGTGCAGCCAGCAGATGCGGCGATCAATGAAACAATGGAAACTACTGTTGTTGAAAAACAAGCCACGCTGCCTTTTGACAGCGATGATGATATTAAACAAACAACTCAGGAATCTGTTGAAAAAGAAGCGCTGGCAACGATAACGCCGGCTTCCAGCCTGCTCAGTGTAACTTCTTCTTTCATTACACAACTTACCAATGTATTGGGCGATGCTTCAGCAACAGCGAACCTGGTTCAATCCCTTACAAGAAAAGATGAAAGCACTGGTCAGACTTATCTGCAAATACCCGTGGAAAATGAAGCGGTGATAAAAAATGCCGTTACATTACTGGCAGGATTATTTAAAGGGATAAGCAAAAGCTGAAGGTTTTAATATGCCCCAAACTACCATTGTAAAAATCATTACATAAAATTGTAAACTTTGCTCCTGATACTCTGTGGGCAGATATAAGAATATTTAAAACGGACACTTGGCTCAAAAGATATTTAATGCAGCCGTATATTTTTATATACATCTTTTACCATAAAAGAAATATCAAGCGCCGGCAGGTTTATAATGCTTTCATCTTTTGTAAAGGTTTCCGTCATCCATTCCCCGCTTTCCGTTTTGAAATAAAAAATGATAACCTGCTGCTCCGGTTCTACGCATAGATAATATTGCAGCGTTGGTATTTTCTGATATTGAATGAATTTATCAGTTAAGTCAAACCTTCGTGTGGTTTCGGATAAGATTTCAACAAGCAAAACCGGTTCAGTTGTAAAATAGCGGTTGAAGCTATTGGTGCAAACTATCACATCAGGATAAAAGAAATTATTATGCAGCGCCTTTACTTTAAAGCCTTCAATTAAAACTTCAAACTTATTTTGTTTTAAGAGGCTTTCAATAAGATTGGCAATATGCCTTTCAAGTTTATTGTGATATGTTGATGAGCCGCTTATTTCATAGAGGTTTCCATTAATTAGCTCGTGCTTTAATTCACTCCCTTCTTCATAAAGAAAGTATTCTTCTTCATTCGCAAATTTTCTATGTTTCTCAACCAGCTTCATAAAACATTTTTTTCAAACCGACGTGAAATTTTTCAGGCCAAAATTACACAAAGTAGGCATGAAAAATTTCAAAGGTTTCCTCCTGGCAAAAAACAATAATAATTTACAGGAGTATTTTACAATTATTGTAAAATACCCAATTCCTATTGCTCACCCTGTTCCTGCTTCCACATTTCATTAAATGTTTTCTGGCTGAAGTTAAGATCAGCGCGGTGTTTCGTCCATGTTTTAAACAGGGTGTTCACCACTTTATTTTTAAGCCCGCCATTTGCCATATTCATCATGCTGCGGTTTAAGCTGGCAATCTTCCACATCTTCCAGGCAACCCGTTCTGACAAGGGGCTATCGCCTTCAGCAACAGATTCATGGCGGTTTTCCAACAGCAGTTCGTGCAGGTTTATGCGTACCGGGCAAACTTCTGTGCAATTGCCACAGAGCGACGAAGCATAGCTCAAATGCTTCCATTCTTTTAAATTCTTTAAATGCGGTGTAATCACACTGCCTATGGGCCCGCTGTAAGTGGTATTGTAACTGTGGCCGCCAATGTTTTTATAAACGGGACAGGCGTTTAAACAGGCGCCGCAGCGAATACAATATAAAGCTTTGCGTGTTCTATCGTTGGCAAGCAAATTGGTCCTGCCGTTATCCAGCAAGATCACATACATTTCTTCCGGGCCGTCAATTTCATTCTTTTGGCGTGGGCCGGAGATAATGGTATTATATACTGTTACCCTTTGTCCTGTGCCGAACGTTGCAAGCAATGGTAAAAACAAGGCGAGATGATTGATAGAGGGCAATACTTTTTCAATGCCGGTGATTACAATATGCGTTTTGGGAAAAGCGCTGCTTAGCCTGCCATTACCTTCATTTTCTGTAACCGAAATGGAGCCCGTGTCGGCAATTAAAAAATTAGCGCCGGTAATGCCTATTTCTGCCTCCACATATTTTTTCCGGAGTTTTTCGCGGGCAACCAATGTAAGCTGCTGCGGCGATAACCCTTCCTGCACCTGTAATTTTTGAGCAAATAACCTGGCAATATCTTCTTTGCTTTTATGCATGGCGGGCGTTACAATATGGTAAGGCGGTTCATCGTCCAACTGCTGTATATATTCACCCAGATCTGTTTCTATGCTTTCTATGCCCTGTTTTGCAAGATATTTGTTCAGGTGTATCTCTTCGGTTACCATGCTCTTGCTTTTTACAATGGTTCTGCAGTTTTTTTCTTTGCAAATTTTCCCGATTTCTTTTAAAGCGTCCCCGGCCGTTTCGGCCCAGATAACTGTAGCGCCGCGTGCCGAAATGTTTTTTTCAAATGTTTCTAACATTACATCCAGGTTTTCAATAGCGCGCCATTTTATGTTTTTTGCATGTTCGCGGGCCGCGATTAAATTATTAAACTGCGCCTTGCCCAATGGCACGGCAGCATTGTATTTGCTGATGTTGAAATTAATTTTTCTGCGATGGTCGAGGCTGCCTGCTTTTATGGTACTTTTTGCTATAAATGCCGATGCTGTTTTCCCGCTCATAATTTACCTGTTGGCGTAAAATTAATCATTAAAATTCACCATAAATAATAACGTGCATTGCGAACGCTGAACAGCAATTTTTAATAAGCCGGCTGGTTATGAATATTAACAAAACATGGTTGAAAAATTTCCTGTATAAACTTTTAACCGCGATATACTAACCTTTATTTTTGCGCGAACAAACAAATAAAATCTAATGGTTGATGTAATTCTTGGTTTGCAGTGGGGCGATGAAGGCAAGGGAAAAATAGTGGATTATTTTGCACCTAAATATGATATAATAGCACGGTTTCAGGGCGGCCCTAATGCAGGGCATACTTTATATGTGGGCGATAAAAAAATAGTACTGCATCAAATACCTTCAGGCATATTTCATCAAAACACAACAAATATTATCGGTAACGGTGTTGTGCTCGACCCGGTTACTTTAAAAAGAGAATGCGATACTGTTGCCGCGTTTGGCATTGATGTAAAAAAGAATTTATTCATATCCCAGCGCACCAATCTTATTGTGCCCACGCACAGGGCTTTGGATACAGCTTCCGAAATATCAAAAGGCGAAAGCAAGATCGGCTCTACGCTTAAAGGCATCGGCCCTTCGTATATGGACAAAACCGGCCGCAATGCTTTGCGTGTGGGCGATATAACGGATAAATCATTCATTACGCAATACATAAAGCTTCGTTTAAAACACCAGCGCCTGCTTGATAATTTCCACTTTACCGAGGATATTTCTGTATGGGAGGAAGAGTTTTTTGAAGCTGTTGAATTCCTGCGCACATTAAATATTGTAAACGGTGAATATTTTATTAATGACAAAATAAGCAGTGGCCAAAAAGTACTGGCAGAAGGCGCGCAGGGCTCTATGCTCGATGTTGACTTTGGAACATTTCCTTTTGTAACATCATCCAATACCATTTCTGCCGGCGTGTGTACGGGGCTTGGCATAGCGCCGCAAAAAATAAATAAGGTATTTGGCGTTACCAAGGCTTACTGTACCAGGGTGGGCAGCGGGCCTTTTCCAACCGAGCTATATGACGAAACAGGAGAGGAACTGCGCAAAATTGGCAATGAATTTGGGGCAACAACCGGCAGGCCGCGCCGCTGCGGCTGGATTGACCTGGTGGCTTTGAAATATACCTGCATGCTGAATGGCGTAACAAATGTGGTAATGACAAAGGCTGATGTACTGGATTCGTTTAAAGCGCTTAATGTGTGCACGGAATATTTAATAAATGGCAATAAGAGCGGGCAGGTGCCTTTTCAGTTAACGCATGCAGAGATTAAACCTGAATATCAAACATTTGAAGGATGGGATTGTGATTCCACCTGCTTAAAAACGGGAGATAATTTGCCGGATGCGATGCAGCGTTATATTTCTTTTATCAATCAATATATTGGTGCGCCGGTAAGCCATGTATCCAATGGCCCGCAACGCGAACAAATAATTAAAATATTAAATTGAAAATTTTTTTTGCCGATTAAAAAACTCGTTGAAATTTTACAACGGCTAATCCAAACTGTATGGCATCTAAATCTGACAAAATAAAAAAAACTACTCCGAAATCGTCCGGAGATAAAGCTGGTAAAGCAAGTGCTTCCAAAGCAAAAAAACAAGGGGAAGATGATGAAGCATTGGACGATGATTTTGAAGATGATGAAGATGTGAAGCCTTCAAAAGCTGCAAAATCGGGCCCTAAAACTAAAAAGCAGGCCGATGAAGACGACGATGATGATGACGATGAAGAAGATATTGTAGATGATTGGGATAAACCAGAGGAGGAAGAAGAATGGGATCCCGATTTTGACGAATTTGATATTCCAAAATCGAAAGGTAAAAAATCATCCGGCACCAGTAAAAAAGGCGATGAAGAGGATGATTTTAAATTTGATGATGATTTAAAAGAGTTTGACCTCTTTAACGATTCTGACGACTTTGGTGATGACGATGATGATTTCTAAATTCATATAGTGAAGAGGGTAATTGCATCTTTTCCTATTGATGATATTCTGTTGTTTAAAAAGCAAATGCTGAACTGGGCCAGCCGGTTTGGCATTTGTTGTTTTATGGATAGCCATCATTATATTGATAAATACCATAATTACGATTGCCTTATTGCTGTTGATGCCATTAAGGTTTTTTCCCCTTCCCAAAATATTTTATCGGGGCTGGATAAGTTTTATCATGAAAACCCCGACTGGATTTTCGGGCATTTGGGATATGACCTGAAAAATGAGATTGAGGAGTTGCAATCATCCCATATAAACAAGGCAGGCTTTGAAGATGTATTCTTTTTCATACCATCAATAGTAATAAGCCTTGAAAAGAATATTGCTACTGTTCATTCGGTTAACAAGCAGCCGCAGTTAATACTGGACGAGATAAAAACTGAAGGTTTCAATATTAATGAAATTTCATCGTCAAATCAGGTCCGGCTTCAATCTTCCTTAACCAAACAGGAATATATTGACACCATTCAAACAATTCAGCAGCGCATATTATGGGGCGATTGTTATGAATTAAATTACTGCCAGGAGTTTTTTGCAGAAGATGTTGCTATAAGCCCGTTATCAACTTATGCAAAGCTGGTTGAAATTTCACCCACACCGTTTTCATGTTTTTACAAGATTGAAAATAAGTATCTCCTGTGCGCAAGCCCTGAGCGGTTTTTATCAAAAAAAGGCAATGCCATTTTTTCTCAGCCTGTAAAGGGCACATCTCCAAGAAATCCAGATAGCGTACTGGATGAAATGGAAAAAGAAAAATTGCAGGCAAACAAAAAGGAGCGAAGCGAAAATGTAATGATTGTTGACCTCGTAAGAAACGACCTGAGCAAAATTTGTAAAGAAGGTTCTGTTATAGCCGAAGAATTGTTTGGCATTTATTCTTTTCCGCAGGTGCATCAAATGATTTCAACCATACAAGGTGAAATAAAGGAAGATATAACGTTTGCCGAAATTATCAGAGCTAGTTTTCCAATGGGCTCCATGACAGGGGCGCCAAAACACCGTGCCATGCAATTGATTGAACAATATGAAAGAACAAAGAGGCAATTGTTTTCAGGCAGTGTAGGCTATGTATCTCCCGGAAGGGATTTTGATTTTAATGTAGTGATAAGAAGTATTTTTTATAATGCAGAAAATAGATTTTTGAACTACCTGGTGGGCAGCGCCATCACTTTTTATGCTGATGCGGAGACGGAATATGAAGAGTGCCTGTTAAAAGCAAAAGCGATAGTTGATGCGCTTCAGTAAATTATTTGCCGGCAACAACGGTTGCTGCATTAGGTTTGTAACCATTCAGCAGCCATTCAACGCTTTGTTTAAGTATATCGCTTTTTTTATCCTGGAATAGCTGGGCTTTGTCTGCAGGCAGGCGCATGGAATAGATATCGCCTTTTGCAAGCACGTTATCAATATCGGGGTTAAGCTGGTTAAACAGCGATAAATCCATCATGAGGTTATTGGCAATTACAACCGAATTATATTTACCGTAAATACTAACTGCTGAAGAATTTCCGGCTACATCTAAACTGGCCTCCTTATTCTGTAAAACATTAGCTGCATTATTACCTGTTGCAAAGCTTCCGTTGCCTTCAAAAAAATAATGTGTGGCTATAAATTTTTTTACATGATTACGGGTTTCAAGCGGAAGGTAGTATTGAATTTTCCAAAAGTCTTTGCTGTGCGCTTTTGCAATAGCGCGGTTCACATTTCCTGCTCCTGTATTATAAGCGGCCACCACCAGCAGCCAGTCTCCATAAGTATTGTATAAATCTTTTAAGATCCTGCAGGCAGCATTGGTGCTTTTTATATAATCGGCCCTGTCGTCAAAATAACCGGTTCTTAAACCGTTTTCACGTGCGGTGGCTTCCATAATTTGCCAGGGGCCAACAGCACCTGCCCATGAAACTGCCGTGCAGTTTAAACTGCTTTCAATAACAGAAAGATATTTTAACTGAACAGGGATGCCATAAGAAGATAAAATGCGGTCGTACAGGTCAAAATAAGGTTTGCCCCAAACCTTCATATTGTTGAAATAAGCCGTATGCTTTTTTATATAACCATCTGCAAAATATTTAGCCTCTGCATTCATTAAAAAATCCATTGGATTATTACTGCCGGCAGGATTTTCCAGGAGGCTGGCAAACATTTTAGAGCTGTCTGCAATAAATACAGTTGTATTTGTTTGGGGAATTGAATCTGCGCGAGCGTTGTCTTTAAGCTGTTGAACCGGTGTGCTCTTTGCATAAGAACATAAACTTGCTGTAACATTTAAGGCAAGAAAGAAGCAGGCCGCTTTTTCTTGTGAAAAAGTTTGCAGGAAAGAATTAAAACAATGCCTGAAAAACCTGTTCATACTATTTTTTAAACACTAACCGGTTGGTTAGCTGTTTTGTTAATCTCCATCAGATATTCTGCGATGGAAAGCAAAGCTAACTCATTTGAATGAGACGCCATTACCTGCAACCCAAAAGGCATACCGTTAGAATGTTTAAACAGTGGGATGGAGATAGCCGGAATGCCGGTTAAATTAGCAAAGACCGTATAAATATCTGCCAGGAACATGGCGATGGGATCATTGCTTTTTTCCCCTATCCTGAAAGCTGTTGTTGGCGAAACAGGCAGAATAATGGCATCAACTTCTGTAAATATTTTTTTAATTTTTTCCAGGAGAATACGCCTTACTTTTTGCGCCTGCATTATATAAGCTTCGTAATAACCTTCGCTTAAAACAAATGTTCCAAGCATGATGCGCCGCTGCACTTCCTTGCCAAAAAACCTGCTGCGGGTAAGGTGTATCTGCTCATTCAAATCTGTGGCAGGCTGTTGTGCTCCATATTTTAAACCATCATACCTCGCTAGGTTGCTCGAAGCTTCAGCCGTTGTTAAAATGTAATAGGCTGGCACAATATAATCAAGCAGGTCAAATTCAATTTGGGAAACTTCAAGTCCTTCTTCCCGTAAACTGGCAATAAATTTTTTTTGCGTGGCTGCTATTTCAGGATCAAGGCCGGGGTGGTTGAATGTTACCGGGAAATAACCAATTTTAAAACCTGATTTTACCGGTGAATAATGGAATTGAAAAGCATTGCCTGTTGCGGTGCTGTCAAATTCATCCTTTCCGGAAATAACTTCAAGCACTATGCCCGCATCTTCCACGGAATTTGCGAAAATACCGATCTGGTCAAATGACGAAGCATAAGCAATAAGCCCATAGCGGGAAACACGCCCATAAGAAGGTTTTAAACCAACAACGCCGCAAAAATCTGCGGGCTGGCGCACAGAGCCGCCGGTATCGCTTCCCAGGCTTATCATGCAAAGCTTAGCCTGCACACCTACAGCCGAACCGCCGGAAGATCCTCCCGGAACCCGTGCGTTATCTGCGGCGTTCAATACATTACCGTAGGCAGAGTTTTCGTTACTGCTGCCCATGGCAAACTCATCGCAGTTTTGCCTGCCGATAATGACGGCGTCTTCTTCCAGCAGCCTGTTGACTGCCGTGGCATTATAAACCGCCTGAAAATTTTCAAGTATGCGCGAACCGGCAGAGAGCTTGTGATTCCTGTAGCTGACCACATCCTTAAGGCCAATAATCACACCATGCAGTTTGCCCAATGCATCTCCGGCTTTACGCTTTGCATCAAGCTGTGCAGCACGTTCCAATGCTTCTTCTTTGTAAACCTCAAGAAAAGCATTAAGATGCCGGTTTTGTTCTATATTCTTTATATAATAAGAAACGGCATCAGCGCATGTTGCTTTGCCGTTTAATAATAAAGATTGATAGTCTTTGATAGAATGAAAGCTAAACAAAGGCTACAAAGTTTTTAATGGTATGGAAAAGAAATTATGACTGAGTTGTAGTAGAAGCTGATTGCTGAACACCGTTTGTCGATGGGGCCGGCGGTTGATTGTCTTTTTCATTCAACCCTTCTTCAAGTTCTTTTCTAACACTGTTTTTTGCATCGTTAAATTCACGGACGCCACGGCCCAAGCCCTTCATAAATTCAGGTATTTTGCGGCCTCCAAAAAGCACAAGGACTACTACTGCTATCAGTAATATTTCCTGAAAACCAAGATTTCCCATTTGAAAAAATTTAAAGTGAAAACAAATATAGTAACTAATATACGAGACCGCCTAAAGAACTGACGGCAAAAAATAAAAAAGCGAAAAATTTTTAACATCTTTCGCTTTTTCCCTGTATTACCACAGATATAAAAACTACATTCTTTTTTCTTTAATCCTGGCGCTCTTGCCACTGCGGTTGCGCAGGTAGTATAATTTGGAGCGGCGTACTTTGCCAACCTTATTCAAAATAATAGACTCAACATTAGGTGAGAAAAACGGAAATGCCCTTTCAACGCCCACTCCGTCAGAAATCTTGCGCACCGTAAAAGTGGCAGTTGCCCCGGTTCCCTGGATTTTTACAACATCTCCGCGAAAACCCTGTATGCGTTCTTTGCCGCCTTCGATTATTTTATAGTTTACAGTAACATTATCGCCGGCTTTAAACTTGGGGTGTTGCTTTTTTGCGGTAAGCTGTTCATGTATAAATTGAGTTGCTGAGTTCATAACCAATAATTTTAAAAAGGTTTGCAAAGGTAAAGGCATCTGCAGGAAATACCAAATAATAAAAAACTAATTCTTGCAAACATGTTGTGGTATTTTATAATTTGAAGTGATTACCGTGCCATGTTGATCGCTCTTTTCTCCCTTATTACGGTTATTTTAATCTGACCAGGATAAGTCATTTCATTCTGAATTTTCTGTGCTATTTCAAAGCTTAGCTTATCGCTGTCTGAATCTGTAATTTTTTCTGATTCAACAATAACCCTCAATTCACGTCCTGCTTGTATAGCATAAGCCTTTTCCACACCTGTATAGCCCATAGCCAGCGTTTCAAGATCTTTTATGCGCTGAAGGTACTGCTGCATGATTTCCCTCCTGGCACCAGGCCTTGCACCGCTTATAGCATCGCAGCTTTGTACAATAGGAGAGATGATATATTGCATTTCCATTTCATCGTGGTGTGCGCCAATGGCATTCACTACAGCGGCGTTTTCACCATATTTTTCTGCAAGTTTGGCTCCCAGTAAAGCATGGCTTAGCTCTGTTTCCTCATCCGGCACTTTTCCAATATCATGCAATAAGCCGGCACGTTTTGCCAGTTTGGGGCTTAGCCCAAGTTCTGCCGCCATCGTAGCACATAAATTAGCCACCTCGCGGCTGTGCATTAATAAATTTTGGCCATAAGAAGAACGGAAGCGCATTTTTCCCACAATGCGAACAAGCTCTTTGTGCAGGCCATGTATGCCCAGTTCAATCACCGTTCTTTCGCCTATTTCCATTACCTGCTCTTCCAGTTGTTTGCGGGTCTTTTCCACCACTTCTTCAATGCGTGCCGGATGAATTCTTCCATCCGCTACAAGGCGTTGCAGGCTTAACCGGGCAATTTCGCGGCGCAGCGGATCGAAAGACGAAAGCACAATGGCTTCCGGTGTGTCGTCAACAATAAGGTCAACACCAGTGGCGGCTTCTATTGTACGGATGTTTCTGCCTTCGCGGCCTATGATCTGTCCCTTTATCTCATCGCTTTCCAGGTTGAATATTGTTACCGTATTTTCAATCGTTTGTTCTGCGGCAGTTCGCTGAATGGATTGTATAATAATCTTTCTGGCTTCTTTATTTGCTTTTTGCTTCGCTTCTTCAATCACTTCCTGCTGAAGCTGCAAAGCCTGGGTTTGCGCTTCCTGCTTTAAACTTTCAATAAGCTGGCTTTTTGCTTCTTCAGCGGTTAAGCCTGCTATTTTCTCCAGCCGCTTAATATGCTCTTCCTGGTGTTTTTCCAGCTGGTTCCGTTTTTGCGCAACCACTTCAAGCTGGCGATTCAGGTTCTCCTTAATGGCTTCATTTTCTTTCATTTGTTTATCAAATGAAGCCTCTTTTTGGTTTATGCTTATCTCTTTTTGCTTGATACGGTTTTCGCCGTCATTCATTTTACGGTTGCGCTCCAAAACCTCTTTGTCATATTCGGCTTTAAGCTGTACAAATTTTTCTTTTGCTTCAAGAATTTTTTCTTTTTTTAATGTTTCTGCCTTTAACTGTGCTTCTGCAAGTATTTGTTGTGATTGTAATTCAACCTCTTTAATTTTTTTACTGGTATTTTTTGCAAATAAGGCCTTTCCTAATCCTATACCGGCAAGCAAAGCGATTATTCCTGTTATTATTAGTGTTATATCCATGAAAAATTAAATTAATAATAAATTTTTTATAAAATGTCAGGCTGCGAAGTTAACTATCAGTAAGAGAAATATTTAAAATGATTTTTGGTGGGCGTATTTCAAATTTTCGCTTCATACGCGGCATTCCGGTCGGTGAGACACCGACCGGTAGCGGGTTCTACAGGTGGGTGTCCACCACCTGCGAAAATTTGAAATACACCCTTTTTGGTTCACTTTGAAACTGTATTGTTTCATTTTGGGAATTCTATGAAATAGATTAAATCATAATTTATTGAAAAACAACATATTAGTTATATTTTTTCTCTTGGCATCTAATTTGAAAATATCCTGCATACCCGTTTTTAATTCGTTCTTTAAGAAAAACCTTTGGAAGACTTACCTGTTTTTAACTAATGGTGAGACTTTAAAAGTATAAAGGGTCGCAACTCAAACTGAATTGTGATTTTTCGAACGCAAGTACCTTTTTTGAAAACTAAGAGAAAATTGAAAGAAATTAGCCTGTTATAGGCACACTGTTTTTCGGGGCTTTTTCAGAATACGCTCTGTTCATTTTTGAACGGAGCTTTTTCTTTTACAGGGATTCTTTAATTAGTTGCTGAAGCGCTTTTATTTTTACCGAAATCTCTTTTGTATCTTCATTGGCTATCGCAGTGGAGGGTTGTTCCGTTGCCAGCCATATTAAAACCATGGCAATGTAATCCTGCATGTCTTTGCCCGCAAAATTGGTTTTAAATTCTACTAATTTGGTATTAACAAGCTTTATAGTTTTACGCAGGTTTTCTTCATCGGCTGGTTTAATTTTAACGCGGTAGTTTCTGTCGCCTACTAAAATATTTACTGGTATGAGTTCTTCCATTATCAGGCATTGAGTAAAGCAAGGCATTTTTCAATGTCTTTTAAATAAGCGTCAATCTTAGATTGTAGTGCTTGTTTTTGTTCATCGCTATATAAATTATTTATGTTCGCTGTAAAAATCTGTTCTTCGTTTGAGCTGATTATACGTTCTTTTTCTGAAACAATCTTTTTCAACCCTTCATTCTCTTTTTTCAATTCTTCATTTTCCTTTTTTACATCAACCAGTTTCTTCAACAAGGTTTGCAACGAAAACTGCAAATCTTTAAGCGAGGTATGCAAATCTTCCATACAATAAAAATTAGGCCAAATTAATGCCGGATTTCTGCATCAAATTCTTTTATCAGTTTTTCAGAGATCTTTTGCATAGCATTTTCTACTTCCGCATCGGTAAGCGTTTTCTCTGCATTCACGAATTTAAAGTTAATGGCAAACGATTTTTTTTCAGCGCTTATCTTTTCTCCTTCATAAATATCAAACAACTTAAAACCTTCAAGATATTTTACATTCATCTTTTCCAGGGAAGATACAATGCTGCTATAGTTAACATTTTTATCCAGCAGCAGGGCAAGGTCTCTTTCTGCGAGTGGCAATTGGGGAATTTCTTTGTATAAAATAGATTGAGCAGAAGCTTCGCTTACCACGCCTTTCACGTCAAGCTCGGCAAAAATTACCGGTTGCTTAATGCCAAATTTTTGTAATAATCCATTGCCTGTTAATACAATGCTGCCCAATGCAGTTTTATTTTTCTGTATTGACTGAAAGGTGCCTTCCGTTGAAACCTGCGGTTCTGTAAATGTTATTTTTTTGATATTGATATTTTCCAGCAATGAGGCAACAATGCCCTTGGCTGTAAAAAAATCAGCTTCCGTATTTTGGTTTTTCCAGCCGGAAACCTGTTTTTTGCCGGTTATCCAAAAACATATTTTCTCCGTTTCAGCATAACCGGTTTCATCATGTTTATAAATTTTGCCCAGTTCAAAAATACGCAGGTTGGTATTTTTCCTGTTGATGTTATACGCTAAAACTTCCAGGCCCGTTTCGAGCATGGAAGGCCGCATAATATCAAGCTCGGCACTTAGGTTATTCAGCAATTTTACGGCGGCGCTTAATTTGTTTTCGCTGTAATTTTTGCTGTTTGTAATAGAGTTGGCAATAATTTCATTAAATCCTAAGCCAGCAAGTAACTGAGCCAGCTTTGTTTTTACCCTTTCTGCAATGCTGTTATCATCTATGGAGGGGTTTATGGTAATGGTAGCCGGAATCTCAATATTATTCAGGCCATCAATTCTTATAATTTCTTCTACAATATCTGCAGGCAAACCAATATCTGCCTTGCTTAAAGGAACGGCTACTTTAATAAATTGTTCATTTTCTTCCAGGATATCAAATTCCAGGGCGGTTAGAATATTTTTTATTGATTCAGATGAATAGGCTTTGCCGCTTAATTTTTTCAGGTAGTCATATTTTAAAACTACTATTTTCTTTTCGGCAGCTATGGCATACACATCAATTACATCACCGTTTATTGCTCCACCAGCAACCTGCTTAATTAAATCCACAGCACGCAAAAGTGTACGGACTGTACCCGAAATATCAACGCCTTTTTCAAACCTGATTGCGGCTTCTGTTCTCAGGTTATGTTTTAATGATGATGTTCGTATTGATGCCGGATTGAACCAGGCGCTTTCCAAAAAAATGCTGGCTGTTTTTTCTGTAACGCCACTGCCAATGCCGCCAAAAACGCCGGCTATGCAAACGGGCTCATTGCCGTTGCAGATCATTAAGTCTTTATTGCTCAGTTTTCTTTCCACATCATCAAGCGTTTTAAATAAAGTGCCTTCGGGTAAATTCCTGACAACTACTTTTTTGCTGCTTAATGCATCTGCATCAAAAGCATGCAATGGCTGGCCGGTTTCGTGTAAAACAAAATTGGTAATGTCAACTATATTATTAATTGGCCGCTGGCCAATGGCTTTTAAATAATGCTGAAGCCATGCCGGCGATGGTGTAACTTTTATGTTTTCTATTAAGATGCCGGAATATCTTTTACAGGCATCTGTATTTTCAATTACAACTTCAAATCCACTGCCTGTGTTACTGGCCGTAATATGGTTGCCGAATGGAAGTTTGGCTGTTACCATTTTATGGTTATGGTGCGTTAACCATGCGCACACATCTTTGGCAACGCCAATATGGCTCATGGCGTCCATACGGTTTGGGGTCAGGCCTATTTCATATACCCAGTCGGAATAGGCATCGAATAATTTTTCAACGGGTGTGCCGGTTTCAGTTTCTGCAGGCAAAACAAGAATGCCTTCATGGCTGTTGCCCAGGCCAATTTCATCTTCAGCGCAGATCATCCCAAAACTTTCAACCCCTCTTATTTTGGCAACCTTCATGGTTATGGCTTCTCCATTCAGAGGATAGATGGTGGTGCCAACAGGTGCTACTATCACTTTTTGGCCCACGGTTACGTTTGGCGCACCGCACACGATTTGTAATGCACCGCTTTTATTTATATCAACTGTTGTTACTTTAAGCTTATCTGCATTTGGGTGTTGTTCACAGGTTAAAACCTCACCGGTAACAAGTCCTTTTAAACCACCTTTAAAATTTTCGTAAGGTTCAAGCGCTTCTACTTCCAGGCCCACGGAAGTTAAAATTTCAGATAGTTTTTGCGGGTCAATTGTTTCGGGTAAATATTTATTAAGCCAGTTGTACGATATCTTCATAAAAATCAATTAATGCAAAAATATAGTTTGAAATAAGAGGAGAAAGCGAAATTTTAAGGCCTGGCGATACGGCTTTTTTAAAAAAATAAGCGCCTTTTTCATAAAAATGTTTTTGCACCAAGGTATGTGAATAGCTGTGCGGAATTCTTTTAAAACTTTTTATTTCTGTTGAAAAGTAGCAAGATTATAGGGGATAACATCGTTATTTTGTTTGTAAGCGGTGCATATTGGCTTAATAACTTTTCATAAAATAAAATTTTTTCGCGGGCTTTTTTAATGCTTAATTCGTTGCCCCGTTTCTATTAACATTAAGGAAACCCGGATGTAACAATTTCTTAACGAGACAGGCTTAAAATACTAACCGATTAAATTCTTTACATAAAAATGGATATTATTAATCAAAATAAAGACAGGAGGACAAGAAGAAAACCGGCAATAGATCTTAGCGCCACTGTTTACGGAAAATTACCGCCGCAGGCCAGGGAACTGGAAGAAGCTGTGCTTGGCGCTATTATGCTTGAAAAAAGCGCATTTGACACCGTTGTTGAAATTTTAAAACCGGAATGTTTTTATACCGATGTGCACCAGCGCATATTTAAAGCATTTCAAAACCTTGCCCAGCAAAGCATGCCCATAGATATGCTTACGGTTGTTGAGCAACTAAAAACTTCTGAGGAACTGGAAGCGGTAGGCGGCCCGTATTATATCACCAAGCTTACCAATGCGGTAGTATCTACTGCCAATATTGAGGCGCATTCAAGAATTATTCTGCAAAAGTTTATTCAGCGTGAACTGATACGCATAAGCGGTGAAATAATCAGCGATGCTTATGAAGACAGCACCGACGTTTTTGATTTGCTGGATGACAGTGAAACAAAAATGTTCAGCATTACCAATAATTACCTTAAAAATAATTATGAAGATATTGGCAATGCATTGGCCAAAACCATAAACCGCATTGATGAACTGCGAACCAAAACAGAAGATATTTCCGGCGTGCCCAGCGGTTTTCCCACGCTTGACCGTGTAACCTACGGATGGCAACCTACCGATCTTATTATTCTTGCTGCAAGGCCTGCCGTTGGTAAAACGGCATTTGCATTAAACCTGGCCCGCAACGCTGCCTTACATGCAAACAAAGAAAAAAGAACAGCCATAGGATTTTTTTCACTTGAAATGAGCGCTTCGCAATTGGTGCAGCGTATCCTTTCTGCCGAAAGCGAGATTGCCATGGAGAAAATTGCCCGTGGCAAACTGGAGGATTATGAATATAAACAACTTCATGTAAAGGGCATTCAAAACCTGGAACAGGCGCCTATTTATATTGATGATACAGCAGCCCTGAATATATTTGAGTTTCGGGCAAAGGCGCGCCGCTTGGTTAATAAACATAAAGTTGGTTTAATCATTATTGACTACCTGCAATTGATGAGCGGCAACAGCGACCGCGGCACTAACCGTGAACAGGAAATAAGCACTATTTCGCGTAACCTGAAAGCCCTGGCAAAAGAGCTGAACATTCCTATTATTGCATTAAGCCAGCTAAGCCGTGCTGTTGAAACAAGAAAAGAAAGCAAGATGCCGCAATTGAGCGACCTGCGGGAATCCGGCGCTATTGAACAGGATGCTGATATGGTAATGTTTATTTACCGCCCTGAATATTATGAGAACTTTACAAATGAACATGGCGAAAGCACCCGGGGAGAAACACACGTGCGGATTGCAAAACACAGGAACGGTTCGCTGGAAACAATAAAGCTGCGGGCTATGCTGCATATTCAAAAATTTGAGGAATGGGACAGTGATAGCGGGCCGGCTTTACCTTCCGGCGGTAACTGGCGGCCGCTTGATCCGCAACCTCCGCAGGCAGGTGATGATAATAATGCCCGTCTCTTTATACAAAAAGGCAGCCGCATGAATGACGATGCCTTTGGAGAAGGCGAAGACCCATTTTAGCAGAAATGTTTAAGCATGATGTAATAAGAGCGGGTTCTTGCTTTGTTTATGCATTAGTTAAAAATATCGTTGCTTAAATGTTTAAATGCTTCCATAGCGCCCATGTATTCGCAGGTTCTGGCGCCAGCTTTATTGGCATTAAGAATAATGTTTTTCCAGTTATCGAAAGATATTTCATCCAATGGGGTTTGCATTTTGCTTAGCTGATACAATACGGCGCCCACAAAAGCATCGCCGGCTCCGGTAGTATCCACGGCTTTCACATAAATGCTGGGCACGGTAACCGTTTCATCATTTACAGTAAGCATAGTACCTTCCTTGCCAACTGTTATGGCAAAAACCGCAGTTGTTTTTCTCCTGAAAATCTTTATGGCGTCAGCCACTGTTGCCGCACCGGTTATTAACAAGGCTTCTTCATCGCTTACTTTGAAGAAATTGCAGCTTTCCATAAAATTCCAGCACTGGTCAATAAACGATTGCACATTATTTTTAAAAAGCAGGTGGCGGTAATTGGGGTCGAAGCTTATGTATAAATTTCGCTGAAGCGCTTTCTGCATTAATCCCTGGTAAGCAAATTGCAAAGGGCCGGGCAGAAAGCCGGTGGCAGAACCAAAGTGAACGATGGAAAACTTATCAAGATTGATAGCTTCTATATCTGCCCTGCTTAATTCGCCGTCTGCGCCCCGGTTAAACACAAAATCACGTTCCCCATCTTCCATTAAAGAAACAAATGCAAACGTGGTAAAATAATGGCTGTCCTGCAGCATCCATTTGGTGGAGACTTTAAAGCCTTGCATTACTTCAATCAGTTGTTTGCCAAAAGGGTCATTGCCCACTTTGGCGGCTAATTCCACATTTCCGCCAAGCGCTGCAATAGCAGCGGCAACGTTGGTGGGCGCACCGCCTGGCTTCTTTAGAAAATGCTGGCCTTCACTAAGCGATTTGTCTGTATCAGTACAAATCATATCAATCAGCGCTTCGCCTATACATAAAATTTTGCCTCCTTTCCCTGAAGGAAAGTTTTGAATATCATCATATTCTGCCTGGCCGTTTTCCATTGTAATTTTTTTGAGTTAAACCGGCAATCATTTACTTGTTGCAGCCTCTTTTATGCTAAATATGGCTAAGCCGTTTTACAAGTGTAGCATATCGCAATCAATTTTGCAACATATAATCTTTTTATTTTGCAGTAATGATTTCCGCTTATAAACGGCGCAAGCTTGCATTTATAACTGTTGTTTACTGGTTCCTGTTGTTGTTTATTGTGGCAGCATGGATCTGGTGGTTTATTTCGCTGGAAAGCCAAAACAGCCAGATGCGCTTTTATAAACTGCTGCAACTAAATAAAGATGACCCGGCGTATGAACAAAAACTGTTTTTCATTAATGATGAGCACAGGCGAAAAACGGCGCAATATATTAGTGAAGGAATAAGTTTTGTAATTGTAACATTGATAGGCGCTTTATTTGTTTACCGCTCTGTACGGAAACAATTTATGCTGAACAGGCAACAACAGAATTTTATGATGGCCGTAACACATGAATTAAAAACGCCGATTGCTGTAATAAATCTCAGCCTGGAAACTTTATTAAAAAGAAAACTGGATGAAGGCAAGCAACAGCATTTTATTAAAACAAGCCTGCAGGAAACCGAAAGGCTTAACGACCTTGTTTCGAATATTCTTATAACATCGCAACTGGAGAGCGGCAATTATATAAATGATAAAGAAAGCATTAATTTTTCTGAACTGGTTTACAAATGTGTTACCGATTTTGCTTCGCGCTTTCCATCAAGAGCGATCACAAAAAATATCAGGGAGAATATTTTTATCAATGGGGAAAGTTTGTTGTTGCAATTGCTGGTAAATAATTTAATAAGCAATGCTTTAAAATATTCGCCAAAGGAAAAACCTGTTCAGGTAAGTTTAAGCAACCATAATGGCAATATTCTTTTGCGCGTTATGGATGAAGGCGCCGGCATAAGCGAGGAAGAAAAGAAAAAGGTATTTGCCAAATTTTACCGCAGCGGCGACGAAGCAGTGCGCAATACAAAAGGTACGGGACTGGGTTTATATCTTTGCAAGCGCATTACAGAAAACCATAATGGTAAAATAGCTATTCAGGATAACAAGCCTGCAGGAAGTATTTTTAATGTTGAATTTAAAGTATAATGAAAGAAGAAAAAGCAAATATATTATTGGTGGAGGATGAAGAAAACCTTCATGAAACATTAAAGCTTAATCTTGAAATGGAAGGGTATTCGGTTACATCTGCTTTTAGCGGAACGCAGGCAATGAAAATAGTTTCTGAAGAATATTTCGATCTTATTATAATGGATATTATGCTGCCCGAAATGGATGGCATAACCGTTACTGAAAATATCAGGCTTGATAATAATGATGTGCCGGTTTTAATATTAAGCGCAAAAAACGCAGGGCACGACAGGGTTTTGGGATTGAAGAAAGGCGCTGATGATTATTTGACCAAGCCTTTTAACCTTGAAGAGCTGTTATTGAGAATAGATAAGCTTATTATTAAAAACAAAAAAATATCTGATAAAGATTTTGCTTTTGATACGTACAGTTTCGATGGCAATACCATAGATTTTAAAGCGCAGGAAGCCAGCTTAAATAATGGAGACAAAGTGGAGTTAAGCAAGAAGGAAACCATGCTGCTGAAGCTGCTTATTGAAAATAAGAACCAGGTTGTAACAAGGGAAAAAATATTGCAGTCTGTTTGGGGCTATAAAGTTTATCCCAATACAAGAACGATAGATAATTTCATTCTTAATTTCAGGAAATATTTTGAAACAGACAGCCGCAATCCCAAACATTTTCATTCTGTAAGAGGTGTAGGCTATAAATATGTTGATTAGCTCTGCCGCCGCAGTTCGTCCACCACATTTTTTATTTCTTTAAAGCAGAAATCCAGGTCAGCCGTTGTTTCAAACGGCGCATACAAATGCAGGTTAATGGTTTCGTACAAGGCTGCCGCTTTATTGCAAACCGGAGCATCGCCCGTTTTTTGAATTAATTCTTTCATTAAAACCTGTTCGGAATATTGCGTGGAATCAAGTTTTTCGGCAACTGCTTTTGTAAGGATATTTTTCGCTTTTTCAAAGAAGGCTTTATTATTTGTAATGGCTTGCAACTCTTCAAAATGCCTTGAAAAATCAGTTCTGTATATTATTGTATATGCCGGCTTTGTGGTTTCAGATGCCGGCGGAATAGTTGCATTCACTGCAGTATCGGCCCGCGGTTTATAATGTTTACTGCGTTTGTATGAAATAAGTCCGGCCAGGGCAACAATAAAAGCAATGGCAGGTACAATCCATAAATATTTTCGGTTGCTTATATCGTAGTTTACAATTTCGCCTGTTGCACCTTTTTTAGTAAGCGCTTTGGTAAAACTAACAGGAATACTATCTGTTTGTACGGTTTCATATTTTTTTGACGCTGTATTAAAATAGCTAAACTTTATCGGCGGTATGATAATATTTGCTTCCCTGCTTCCAATAAACGGTATATTAAAAATGCGGTCGCCTGTTACCGGAAAATCATTTTGGCTTACATGCTGTGAGTCCTTGCCGTCAAAATGCTGTATATTTTGCGGCCACTCAATTTCAGGCTGAACAATAGCATCAAGATTGCCGGCGCCTTTTATGGTTACGATTAAATTCCCGTTTTCGCCCACCGGGATTGTATCATTTTCTGCTGATGCCGCTATGCTGAAAGTGCCAGTAATGCCATAAAAATCCTTTGGCTTATTGTTTTCCGGAAGGTTTATTACATCCACTGCTTCATCACTGTTGCTCACGGTAATATTATATTTCCTGGTGGTAAAAGCGTTATCCGGATTAAATACCTGTACATAGTTATTTACATAAGCCCTGCCCAGCCACAGGCTTCCTTCCTGCAAGGGCGTTAACTGCACTCTTCTGATGGTATAAACCGAATAAGCTTCATTATTGATATCTTCAAATTCAGGGCCCTGGTCAAAATTTAATTCTTTCACACTGCAACCCGAAAATTCCGGCTGTTTCGTTACAGAAGGCCTGTCGTTAATACTGCTGGCTACATAGAATTTATAAGTGGCCATAAGTGGTTCGCCTATAAAAACTTTATTCTTGTTGGTAAAAACCCTTACAAGCATTTTTTGTTTAAGCAAAGCTTCTATGCCCGTATCATCATTTTGATTGCCGCTTGTTTTATTGTTGATTAAAGAAGGAATATGTTGCGATGCAGGCTGAAGAAATGAAGTTTGTATGCTCCCTGCAATCATCAGGCAGGTCAGTATATATTTAGCATACGTAAACATTCAACAAAAGTATATACAGATATTCTGTAAATAGTTCAGTACGGGTTAAACAATTTAAAATTAAAAACGAAGCCTTGTTGCCATAGCTCTATTTTAATTATGTTTGTTGCAGTAAAATCACAATATGCCATTTTCTGCAATAGATACGATTATTGATTTTCTGGAACCTGTAAACCCGGGCTTGCTGAACAACGATGAAGATTATAACCCAAAACAATTAGGCAGCGCTGCGGATATTTATATAAATAGTTTTCCTGACGTGGATGCGGCTGATCTCGTTATCATTGGCTGCAGCGAGGCCCGTGGCGCCGGTGTGCCCAAAAGGGATGATAACGGCATTAATGCTGTGCGGGCTCATTTTTATAATTTATACTACTGGCATACTGATGTAAAAATTGCCGATATAGGTAATGTAAAATCCGGGGCAACACTTGAAGATACGTATGCTGCCCTTCAACAAATATTAAGTGAGTTGTCGGCGCTTAATAAAAAAGCAGTGATCATCGGCGGCTCACACGATATTATGATGGCGCAGTATAATGTTTTTGCCGCGCAGCAAAAGCTTATTGAGGCTGTGTGTATAGATGCTTTCCTGGATATGAATATGGACAGCCGCATGCCTGCTGAAAATTTTCTTATGCAGATGTTTACCAAAGAGCCTAATTATTTAAAACATTATAACCACATAGGATTTCAAAGCTATTTTGTACACCCGTCAATGCTGGAAACAATTGACAAGCTGCGGTTTGACTGTTACCGCGCCGGCATTGTAAAAGAGCATATAGAAACCATGGAACCTGTAGTGCGCAATGCCAATATTGTTGGATTTGACATAACTGCCATCCAGAACAGCCATGCGCCTGCCAATCGCATAACGCCTAACGGGTTTAATGGCGAAGAAGCCTGCATGCTGATGCAATATGCCGGCATGAGCAGCCTTGCCGGCAGTATTGGTATGTATGGCTATAATTTTCAGCAGGACATAAGTGACCTTACGGCAAAACAAATAAGCCATATTCTTTGGTATTTGATGGATGGCATTCAGAAGGGTAAGAACGAAGCGCCGCTTGAACAACGGGAATATTTCAATGAATTTAAACTGATGTTTGCTGATTTTGAAACCATGTTTTTGCAAAGCAAAAAAACGCAGCGCTGGTGGATGCAATTGCCTGACAGAAGCTTTGTAGCCTGCAGCGGAAAAGATTATGCCACTGCTTTGAACAATGATATTCCCGAACGATGGCTGCGTGCGGCGGAAAGGCTTTGAATATTATACTCCTCGTTGGATAAAAATGTGCAATCATTGATAAAAGTGCAAACCTATTTTTGTTGCTGGCTTTACATTAAGCAAGACAAGCATAAAACATAACCACCGGGACGTCATCCTCCCGACG
>NZ_JASGEX010000228.1:0-23668 GCF_047606085.1 Parafilimonas sp. | reverse complement strand
TTGAAAAAACGGCGGCAGCTATCTTCATCGGCATACCTGCTGAAAAATTCTGACATATTCATAGCTAATTATTTTAGACAAAAATACTAATATAATTAGCTATTTCCAAATTACGGATAGTCATTATAAATACATTATACAAATAAAAGTATTTTAATTCTTGTGAGGCAAACGACATTCCAAATGCAAAACTTACAACTAAAAGTGCTGATACTTGTGAAGTATTGCCTTTAAAATCGAGAGATAACACCTTAGTTACTTCGCTAAATTTTAATAAAGATGTAATATAGCCGACTACAATATAAAGAAGAGAAAGCATTATATAAGCGACAGGCACTTTATATGTAATCTGATTGTATAAAAATAAAATTAAGAAAGTACAAAAAGCATCAATAAAAAGAGCCGGAAAAAGCAGTTTTATGAAAAGTAAAAAATAATCTTTTCCGTCATATTTTGCCAGTGAAATGTTTATTGCCGTAGATTTAAAATAGCCCCATAGATTATTGTATATATATGTAAAAAGTATAAGTGGAGATATAAACAGATATACTATCGGATTGAGTAAAAAAGGCTTCCCGGCTTCACTAATTTTGTTTTGAGTAATGTATAAAATTAATATCCCGATCTTAAGAATGAAACCAATGGCAAGCATCTTTCTATAAATGCTGTTTTTAAATGCAATTTTCAGATAAACCGTTGTAAAAACAGCGTTGTAAAGGCTATTGAAAAGTTTAAGAGATGGATAATAAGCAGGATACCTGTTTTCGTAAAAAATATAATAAGCAATAAGTAACAACATATCTATAAAAACCAAAATCATGCATAACATTAATTTATTTATCTTCAGATAACTTGCATCATACAAGAGATACAAAATCAGGGCTGAAATAATAATCAATCCAAACAGATAAGGCATTTTATTCCATGTTATTGCATTAACAATGCTTTCTGCTAATAAAAAGCCTGTCAGAAAAAAAAGCAACAAATTATATAATTCAACAGATCCGCAATGCGCAAATGCTGAGAAAATGAATATTGCGCTTAAAAGAGATATATTAACAGATTTAAAAAAAATGTAACCAAAAAGATCAATTAAGATAATTTGTATTTTATTAACCGGATATTGATTCGAAATAATTATTTTTTTGGAAGCAAAAGAAGGAAAGAATTTAAATACAACGGGCATAAGCAATACGAGCGACTCCATTAAACGTAAAACATCAACCGGATTTATTACACCTTTAAATTGAACAGCATGATTGTATAAATATCCGGCCACAAAAGCATTAAACTGCATCAATATAAAGAATGCAGTGATACCCAATATTGATTTCCAATTACGGATGGAAAAAAAATTTTTTGCACGCTTTATAAATAAGAATAACAATAATTGCATAAGTTAACTGAATTTATATAAGCAACCCAATGTCTTTATACTTTGGCTTCAAATATCTTAGAAGATTGGTATCCAATCCTTCTTTTTCACTATTCTTGAAAACATTCAAACTGTCATTAAAAACCAGTTTACCATAATCCAGAATTCCTATGTGGGTAGCTATCTTATCAACATACAATAAATCATGAGAAGATACAAGTATTATTCGTTCCTGATTAATATAAGCATTAATCAATTTGCATAGCTTATCTGAAGCAACAGGGTCAAGATTTGCAAACGGTTCATCTAAAATCAATATGCTGGGTTTATGTATGATCGCTGCACAAATAGCTATTTTTCTTTTCATGCCTGATGAATAATCTTGTATGGCTTTTGACAGATTTTCTTCTTCATCAAAGAAATAATTAAGCAAATTGTCTGTTTGCTGTTTAATTTCATCTTTCTTCATTTTGTAAAGCAACCCTATAAATTTCAGATAGTCGCATGCATTCAACTCTCCAATCACCTGATCAAATTGGCTTTGAACACCCATCGCTCTCTTTAATTCTAGCGGGTTTGGATTATTAAATGTCAGGTGATCATTAATTATAATATCTCCTTCATCTGGTTCTAACAAGTTAGCTATTATATTTAATAGCGTGCTTTTGCCAGCGCCATTACGCCCTAATAAGCAATACACCGTTCCTCCTTCTATATGCAGGTTTAAAAAAGCAAAGACTGTGTTAGAACCAAACTTCCTGGAAATATTTTTCACTTCTATCTTCATGTTATCTGATTTTTAGAACCAATTTTCAGAAATGATGCTTGCATTGCTTGCCCGGCTTATTATTAAAGATAATCAAATGCAGGATTTATCAATTTATATGGGTGTATTTTAAATTTTCGCAGATGGGTGGACACCCGCCTGTAGAACCCGCTACCGACCGGTGTCTCACTGACCAGAATGCTGCGTATGAAGCGAAAATTTGAAATGCCCCCATTTATATCTATCTCAACGGCAGAAACATCGTTAACACAATGAACTTTCTGCCGTTTAATGAGCTTGCATATTATTGCACTTTTGTTCATAGCATTACACTCTTAAAAATAAATAAATGAGCGCCGATTTTTATAGAACAATAAACAAACCCTCAACAGCAGAATTTAAAGACCGCGGCAGCAGGTTTATTGCTTTTGTTTACCCCATTCATACAATGGATGAATTTAAAAATTACCGTGCCCGGTTAAAGAAAGAACATCCCAAAGCCAGCCATCATTGTTTTGCTTACCGGCTTGGTACTGACGGAATAAATTTCAGGGTAAGCGATGATGGCGAGCCTTCCGGTTCTGCAGGCAGGCCGATATTAGGACAAATAGATGGCTGCGGCTTAACGAATGTGCTGATTGTTGTGGTACGTTATTTTGGCGGCACATTATTAGGTGTGCCCGGCCTGATACACGCTTATAAAACCTCGGCAGCGCTTGCACTGGAACAATCAGCCATCATACAAAAACCGGTATTGGTTTTTTACCGCCTGCAGTTTGATTATATGCTGGTGCATAATGTAATGAAACTGGTAAAACAATACGATTGCGAAATAAGTAAACAGGAACTGCAGTTGTTTTGCATAGTGGAAGCCGGCATCCCTAAAAATAAACAGCAGGAAATGCTGGAGAAGCTGAAGGATATAAAAGGATTGGAAATCACCGGTTTTTAACAGGATTTACCCGGCAATTCCTGTTTGTTCTAAAGGCTGCAATGATTTCAGCACGGAAAAGCAGCAACTTAAAAGCTCATCATTTCCTTGAACTTAACTGTTTGCCTGCGGCTTACCTCTATCTTTTCCCCGCCTTTTAATTCTACCAGCAAACCGCCATTGAAATAGGGCTCAATTTTTTCAATCCAGCGCAGGTTAATAATATGTTTGCGGTTGGCGCGAAAGAAAACACGGTCATCCAAACGTTCTTCCAGTGAATTGAGCGATTTTAAAATAAGCGGTTTATTGCTGCCGAAGAAAACCTTGGCATAATTGCCCACACTTTCAAACAAACGGATCTCATTCAGTTTTACAAACCAGCAGCGTTCGCCGTCTTTTACAAAAACCTGGTCGGCTTCGGTAAGCGGGCCCCGGTTATTATTGCCGTTAATGCCTATGCGCTCCTTACTTATTTCATCATGCAGTTTATGCACGGCATCGGCAAGGCGCCTGGGCTCTATCGGTTTTAACAGATAATCCAGCGCATTTACTTCAAATGCTTTTAAAGCATATTCATCATACGCCGTGGTAAAAATTACATGCGGCGCTTTTTCCAGATCGGAGAGCATATCAAAACCTGTTTTGCCGGGCATCTGAATGTCGAGGAAAACAATATCGGGATTTTGCGACTCTATCTTTTCAACGCCTTCCTCTGCATTGGCAGCTTCATCTACAATATCAATATCAGGATATGCCTGCAATAATTTTTTTAACTCTGCTCTTGCCAGGCGCTCATCATCTACAATAATAGCTTTAAGTGACATTACATTTATTTTAAAAATGAAATAGCAGTAACCGGTAAAATAACCCTTGCTTTTACCATATTACCGTTTATATTTTTTATTTCAAAATCAGCATCGTTGCCGTATAATAATTTCAGCCGGTTTATAGTGCTGGCAATACCGAAACCATCAAGGTTACTGGCGCCATTAAGATGACCGGTGTTTTCTACAATAAGCTCATGATGGCTGTCGGTAAAATCGGAAATAACCCGTATTAAGCCACCGTTTATTTGTTTGCTTATGCCGTGTTTAATGGCATTTTCTACCAGTGTTTGCAGCATCATGGGCGGAACCTGCTGGTCGAGCGTGTCTTCATCAATTTCATATTCTACCCGCAGCCGGTCTTCAAAACGGATTTGTTCCAGTTCAAGGTAATCTTTCACTATGCTCAGTTCTTTTTCAAGCGAGGTGGTTTCTGTTTTTTCGGCCTGCATGCTGCTGCGTAAAATATTGCTAAGCTCGGTTATAGCTGTGCGGGCACGTTCCGGGTTTTCATCAACCAATGCGCGAATGCTGTTTAAAGCATTAAAAATAAAATGCGGGTTGATGTGCGCTTTTATGGTTTTAAGCTGTAGCTCTTTTACCAGGCTTTCCATTTTTACGCTGTCAATTTTTGTATTGCGTGAATTTTCTATGTAATGCCATAAATAATAAATGGAAAGCCAAACAAGAATAATGGGAGAATCGTTGGCGAGGTTTAAAAAAAAGCGTTCGGGAATGCTGGCCTTAATTTTAGGATCGTACAAATGCAACCATTCTACAATGGTGCTGCTGATGTAACTGTAAGCTATGCAAACCAATAACGTTAACCCGAAAAGCTGTAGCCATTGCCTGCCAAAAATAGGTGGCGTAAGTTTTAAACGAAGAATGATAAGCCGCAGCAAATGGGTAAAAACCAAGCCGAAAGACATAGCCAGTAAAATGCGGGCTACAAATATGGCCGACAGGTCTAAATGAAAAACCCAGGTGAAAAACAGGAGGGATGCGCCATAAAATGCCCATCCGGCAAACTGACACCACCAATATGCTAATTGCTTTTTTTGCATGCTGTACAAATTTATAAACTTATATAAGCGTAGCATAAAGCAATTTTTATCAATGGTTAATGGAAAGGGTATCTGGTTAAAAATTTTAAAAGATTGCCCGCAGCTCAGTTAATAACGCGGTTGCCGCCCGAAGAGTTTCTTATAATCAGTTTGGAAGGAAGCTCTATGCGTTCGCGGGATAAATCAAGATAGGGTTTTTCAATATTTCTGAAGAGCAGTTCGGCCGCGGCCCTTCCCATTTGAAATGCCGGCTGTGTAATGGTGGTAAGCGATGGGTTAAGAATAGGGGCCGTTTCAACGGTGGAAAAAGCTACGATCTTTATATCGTCAGGAATCTTTATGCCTATTTCCTCCGACGCAATATATACCTGGAAAGCAAGCCTTTCCACTGAAGCCACAAAACCATCCGGCCGGTGGCTGCTTAAAAGCAGTTTTTTTATTTCGGCTATAACAGCGTCTTCATTGCCATCGCAGGCAATTATTTTTCTTTCGGGATTAATGCCTGTTTCGCATAAAGCAGCCGCAAATCCTTTTGCCCTTTTTGCACATATTGACAGGGAGGATGATAGGGAAAGAAAAACAGGGTTTTTACAGCCCCTTTCCAGCAAATGCCGGGTTGCCGTATTGCCGCAGTCATAATCGTTAGTAATAACTTTTGGAATATCAAGGTTTTCCAATTCCCGGTCAAAAAAAACAACCGGTATTTTTTCCGATCTTAGTTTAAGGCAATGCTCCGCTGATGTTGTTTCGCCAGAAATGGAAATCAGAACGCCATCCACGCGCCCGCTGCGGCAATCTTCCACGATCATTTTCTCATGCTCGAATTTATCATGGGAAAGATAAATTAATACATGATAGCCTTTTGTTTTTGCTATTGACTGAATGCCATTAATAGCAAGAGAAAAAAAATTGTCTGCCACTTCCGGCATTATTACGGCAATGGTTTTGCTGCGTTTTTTTCTAAGGCTGCTTGCGTAAGGATTGGGTGTATAATCAAGCCGCTCGGCTGCTTCCAGCACTTTTTGCTTGGTTGCATTGCTTATTTCATAACTGTCTTTCAGCGCCTTTGAAACGGTAGAAGCCGAAAGCCCAAGCGATTTTGCCAGCTCCCTTATATTTAGTTTTTTCATTTACACGGCATATTATCCGGAGGCCATTATTTAAGAGACTGCTTATTGTACAGCACTGCTGTTTTATTTACGAAACCGGTTTCGTAAATAAAATGTTTGTTTTTAACAAAATGAATTAAAAAAAACCAAAAATTGCATCCCGATTAAAATACTAACATGCGGCCATCCAAAGTGTTAATGAAGAATAGTAACAAGTACCTGTTTGCAATTGCCGGACGAAGCCTGTTTTTTTATCTTTTAGCTTTAACATACCAACAAAACATATCTGTTAGCCTGCCTGCTGCTAAAGCCTGTTGTATTTATTCAGCAATTTCTCAATTATTTTAATCAGGTAACTGCCTGCGTTTACTCCAATTAAAATCAAGATATGAAGAAATTTGTGTCAAAAAAATAAGTGTCAAAACAACAATTAAAAATCAGTCTTGTTCATTAAAAAAGTTTTATGAAATTACTATGCAAAAAAAGGCCGGAAGGCAGGTTGTTAATGATTATGATCTGCTTTTTGCTGACGCCTGTGCTCCTGCGGGCGCAGGAATACAGAACGATTAGCGGGAAAGTAACAGACTCTGCCGGAAACCCGCTGCCGGGCATAACCGTTTCTATTCAAAAAAAGGCCGCTGCAACCAGTACAGACGCCAATGGTAATTATTCAATTAAGGCCGGCAACGGCGATATACTTGTTTTTAGCTCGGTTTCCTTTACCGAACAGCAGGTTAAGGTAGGGCCGGCGGCAAACTATAATATTGTTATGCAGGCTTCCGTTAGCGCCCTTGGCGATGTGGTGGTAGTGGGCTATGGCCAGACCTCAAGAAAAAACCTTTCCAGCTCGGTTGTTACCGTAAAGCCAGAAGACCTTAACCGCGCCGTAACCAGCGATATAGGCCAGCTGTTGCAGGGCAAGGTGCCGGGGCTGAACATTACTGCCAGCGGCGATCCTAATGCTTCTGCCGCAGTGGTTATGCGCGGCGCTTCTACCATCAACAGCCCGCAGGGGCCGTTTTATGTGATTGACGGCATTCCCGGGGCTGATATTGCTACCATCGCCCCGTCCGACATTGCTTCCATTGACGTATTGAAAGACGCTGCCGCCACAGCCATTTATGGAAACAAAGCTTCTAACGGCGTCATCATCATTACTACTAAAAAAGGCAAAAGCGGAAGAACGCAAACCTCGTATGACGGGTATGTGGGCCTTGAAAAAGTAACAGGCTCGCTGGATGTGATGGATACAACCCAGATAAGGAATTATGTAACCAGCAATGGTAACACCATATTACCAACTGACGACTTAGATGCCAACACTGATTGGATGAGGGCCATAGAGCGCCCGCAGGCAATATCGCACAACCACAACCTTTCTTTTAGCGGGGGCAACGAAAAAAGCACCTACAGCGCCAGCCTTAATTACCTCGATAAGGAAGGCATTTTACTAAAAAGCAATTTAAGGAGAATGATAGCCCGCCTGAGCCTGGAACATAGGGCGCTGAAGGATAAGCTGAAACTGGGGCTTAATGTTACCAACTCAGGCAGCAAGGCCATTAATACACCTTTGCGCAACGTGGTATTGAAGCAGGCTGCCAAATACATGCCGGTATCGCCGGTGTATGAAGATGACGGCACTTATTTTGAGAACTTTAATACCACCGGGTATTTTAACCCCGTGTCTTTAATAAATAATGCCACGGATGAAACAAAATACAATACCCTTTTAGGCAACTTTACCGCTGAAGCCACTTTGCCCTGGGGATTTAAATACAACCTGAATGCGGCCTTCCAGAGAAACACTTCCCTTCATGGTGAATATTATAACAGCTATTATTCCGATTACTATAATACCGGCAGTTTTTACAATAATCCCGATCCCGGATTTACCACCAAAAGCCTGCTGTCTTTTGGAGAAAACGGATCAGCCTACAGAAGCTCTTACCAAAGTAATTCCACTACCATAGAATCTTACCTTACCTGGGATAAAAAAATAAAGCTTCATTCCATTAATGCCGTACTGGGTTATTCATGGCAGGAAAATAATTCCGGCGACGGGCTGCAGGCCAGCAATACCAACTTTGTTTCAGACTATACCAGCTACTATAACCTCGCCCTGGGCAACTATGCCGCTGTAAGCAGCTATACGGTGGATTTTGGCAGCACGGTTTATCAAACAACCCGGTTTATTTCAGACTTCTTCAGGCTTAACTATTCCTATAATAACAAATACCTGATGCAGGCGTCTGTTCGCCGGGATGGCAGCTCTGTATTTGGAGAAAACAACCAGTGGGGCTATTTCCCTTCTGTGGGCCTGGCCTGGAGAATAGATCAGGAAGGTTTTATGAAAAACAGTGCTGTTATCAGCGACCTGAAACTTAGGCTGAGCTATGGCCAAACCGGTAATGCCTTCGGTTTTGGCGCTTATACGGCTAAACAGCTATTTAGCAGTTACGGAACCTATTATAACGATGGGGTTTACGAAACGGCTATCGGCGTAACGCAGGGCTCCAACCCCGACTTAAAATGGGAGGTTACCTCTACCAGCAATATAGGGCTTGACTTTGGTTTGTTTAAGGGGAAGGTGTCAGGAACGTTGGATCTGTACGAAAAAATAACCACCAATATGATCTTTGATTATACCGTAAGCAGCACCATCGTGCCCGGCGGTTATGTGTGGGGCAATGGCGGAAAAGTGCGCAACAGGGGTATTGAGCTTAGCCTATCGGCCACACCGGTAAAAACCAAAAATTTTGCCTGGAACACTACGGTAAACCTTGCTTCCAATCAAAACCTGATATTGGATATGAATGGCCCGGCTAAATATGGTGTAAATTCTGATTCTATCCGTTATACCCAGCCCGACGGGCCCGGCCAAACCAACAGCACGCTGCAAATTCTTAAAGTTGGCCATGCCATTGGCGAGTTTTTCACGCTTAAATATGCGGGCAAAGATGCCGATGGCAACTCCCAGTTCTTAACGCACGACGGCACCTTAACCACTTCACCTACCATTGGCACCGACTATTTTTATGTGGGCAGCCCGCATCCAAAATTATTACTGGGATGGAATAATACGCTGAGCTATAAGAACTTCGATCTTAATTTCTTTTTCAGGGGCGCATTTGGCGGCAAGATATTCAATGTAACCAGGGCTGATCTGTCTTATACGCCCAATGCTACTACCAATAATATAAGTGTTCATGCAGCCAACGATTTAATGACGGACGCGGAAAACAATGCTTACTCTACCCGGTACATCGAAAACGGCTCTTATATACGATTAGACAATGCCACCTTCAGTTACCGCCTGCCTGTGAAGGATGGTGGTTATATAACCAATCTCCGGTTTTATTTAACCTCAAACAATGTGTTTGTTATCACTAAATATTCCGGCATTGACCCCGAAATTAACCAGGGCGGCGTAGGGCTTGGTGTGGATGGCAGCAATTTCTATCCTAAAACGCGCACCATCGTGCTTGGTGTAAACGTGGGTTTTTAATAAGCTAAGTTTTAATTATTAAAAAGTAACAGATGAAACAGACATGATAAAAATTTTCGTTTATATCACACTAGTGAATGAAAATTTTTATCATCAAAGGTTCCATCCGACAATTAAAAAAAATAAAACATTTACGGATGAAAAAGTTTTTTAAATATATCGTTCCAATCATAGTTTTTATAGAATTGAACGCCTGCCATAAAATAGACGTAACCCCAACATCTTTATATACGTCGGATGTTTTTCCACAAACGGAAGAACAGTTTCAGGCGCTTATCGGCCCGGTATATACCAGCTTGCGAGGCCACTTTGCCCTTACTTATTTTTTTGTATCAGAATGTTCTACCGATGAGGCCATACTGCCGGCCTATGGCGGCAACTGGTACGATGGCGCCAGTTACGCGAATTTGCACTGGCATACCTGGACGGCTGACCATAACTGGATTACTACAGCCTGGGACGACGCTACCGGCCTGGTGGGTACCTGCAATCAAACCCTGTACCTCCTGGATGAAGCTGCTGACGGCGATACAAAAAATACCAGCCTGGCCGAGGTAAGGGCCATGCGGGCTTATGCTTATTGGGAACTGATGGATTTGTTTGGCGGCGTGCCTTTGGATACTACTTATCCCAGCACCGGCCTGCAGGCAAAAGCCAGCCGCGAAGAGGTATTTAATTTTGTGGAGTCAGAGCTTGAAGCGGCCATCCCTTATCTGGAAACAGATGTGGATGCTTCCACTTATGGTAAACCTACCAAATATTTTGCTTATGCATTACTGGCCAGGTTATACCTTAATGCGGAAATATATACCGGCACATCCAGGTATGATGACTGCATTGCCGCCTGCGACACCATTATTAACTCCGGTATGTATTCTGTGCAGCCACGCAGCACGTATCTGGATATGTTTTATCCGGACAATGGGCCATCCACCCAGACGGAATTCATTTTTGCCATTCCTTACGATGCTTCCGTATCAAGCGGTTACTTATTTTACGCCCGTTACGATCTTAACAGGAACCTGGGGATGAAATACGGGTATGTCGGCTCAACCGTAGGAACGAATGTTGACCCCATTGTAAACCAAACTACGGGGAACGGGCTTGTAAACAGCAAGCCCAGCGGCCCAAGGGCGACTTTATCCAGCTTTCTTAACTACTTTTTGGAAGATACGAACGATATCAGGTTAAGCCAATGGCTCTATGGCCCGCAATACTGGGATGATGGCAATCCCATACAGGTGGCAACTACTAATCTGGGCTATAACCAGTTTTATAGCGGTACGGATGGAAGCGATACCTATATATACGATCTAAGCATAGATACAGCCATTCAATTAAGGCAAAGCACATCATTGTTTGATTGCGGTAATGATGAAATAGCCTGGAACCAGGGCGCCAGGAATATTAAATTTTATCCCGATGCCAGTTCCTCTACCAGGAACCAGAACAATGATGCCCCTGTATTCCGCTACTCCGAAATTTTGCTTACGAAAGCGGAAGCCATTCTTCGCGGGGGCACAGCCACTTCCGGCCAAACAGCACTATCCCTTGTAAATGAGATACGCGATAACAGGTCAACTTCTTCTCAATGGACCTCAGTAAGCCTCGAAGAGCTTTACGAGGAAAGATGCCGGGAGCTCGACTGGGAATGCGTGCACAGGACAGATATGATACGCTTTGGAAAATTTGAAGATATTTATGGCTTCAAAACCAATACAGATACATATCGCCGCCTCTTCCCCATACCTACAACGGCACTTACGACAAATAGCCTGCTGGTTCAGAATACAGGCTACTGATATGGCAGGTAAAAGGCGGGGTAATACAAAAATGAAACCGAGCATGATAATTTTTTCTCACACAGGGGAATGTACATAGCGAGGTTCCATGAGACCATTGAAAAAACAAACCTGTACGAATGAAATATACCCCGAAACAAATATTGAATATTATTGCTGCAGCCGGCAGGCATAAATTTAAACTGGCGCTTTTAGTATGCATCCTGTTCAATAATGCGCTGCCGGCGCAGCATTTAATACAATACGTGCAGCCGCTTGCCGGCACGGCGCCGTCAACCACAGTAAGCGCATTAAAGCACAGCGAAGCCGGCTCAGAAAAAAATGCCAATACCATTCCGGCGGTGGGCTTGCCTTTTGGCATGGCGCAGTGGACAGCGCAAACCCGCACCGGCGAAACCAAATGCATGCCGCCATATATTTATACAGACAGCCTGTTCACCGGCTTTCGCGGCACACACTGGATAAACGG
Organism: Parafilimonas sp.; assembly: GCF_047606085.1. Taxonomy (GTDB): domain Bacteria; phylum Bacteroidota; class Bacteroidia; order Chitinophagales; family Chitinophagaceae; genus Parafilimonas. The sequence continues at coordinate 11,823 of NZ_JASGEX010000228.1, read as the reverse complement.
CTCCTGCATGCAGGATTATGGCAGCTTCACCATGATGCCGGTTGTTGGAAAGCTTTCCACAAACCCTAATGAATATGCCGTTGCATTTTTACATCAGCAGGAAGAAACAACGCCTGCATATTATAAAATAGCCACGGAAAAATTTGCGGCAGAGATCACTTCAACCCTGCGCTGCGGCCTGATGCGCTTTACGGCAAACAGCGATGATAGTTTGTACCTGCTGGTTATGCCCAACAGCGATTATGGAAAAGGTTTTATAAAAGTGGATGCGGGAAAAAACGTTATTTACGGCTATAGTCCCGTGCACCGCATTTACCAGAACTGGGGACAGCCTGCCGGGTTTAACGGCTGGTTTTATATAAAAATAGAAAGGCCGTTTTCTGTAAAAGGCACATTCAGCCAGGCAGAAATTTTTTATAAAGACAGTATAAAAGACGGAAAGAACATTGGCGCCTTTGCAGGTTTTACATTGAAGAAAGGCGAACAGATTATTGTAAAAACCGGCACCTCCTTCAGCAGTTTGAAAGGTGCGGAAACCAATCTCGAAAAAGAAACCGGCGATAAAAGTTTTGATGCTGTAATGAAAGAGGCCGTTCAGGCATGGAACGGTGCGCTTTCGGCCATCGCCATCTCAGCAAAAAATGAAAAAGATAAAAAGATATTTTATACGGCTATGTACCATGCCATGCAGCAGCCGAGGTTGTATAACGATGTGGACGGAGCCTATCCAAAATTTAATAGCCGGTATGAATTGATGAACAGCGACAGCCGCAATTATTATGACGATTTTTCTATGTGGGATATTTACCGGGCGCAGTTGCCTTTGCTTGAATTGCTCGACCCGGAACGGGCCGGCGATTTTGTTCAATCGCTTATATGGAAAGGCCAGCAGGGCGGCTGGCTGCCCATTTTCCCCTGCTGGAACAGCTACACCGCCGCCATGACAGGCGACCATTCTGCCGCTTTTATCGCATCAGCCTATACTAAAAACATCCGCAATTACGATGCGCCCGAAGCTTATCGCCTAATGCGGCAAAATGCTTTTACTGTGGCGGATGAAAAAGATTATGCAGATGGAAAGGGCAGGCGCGCATTGGCTTCTTACCTTAAATATGGCTACATTCCGATAGAAGACAGTGTGCCGCTGGCGTTTCATAAAAAAGAACAGGTAAGCCGCACGCTGGAATATGCGTATGACGATTACACCTTATCGGTAATGGCAAAAGCGCTGGGCAAAAAAGATGATTATGCGGCGCTGTACAAACGGGCATTCAACTATAAAAATGTATTTGACCCAAACCACAAACTGGTAAACGGGCGTTATGCGGATGGTTCGTGGTATAAGGGGTTTAATGCCGATGTGCGGCCCTTTTTTATAACCGAAGGCACGCCGCGCCAATACACATTTTATGTGCCGCAGGATGTGCCCGGCCTCGCTGGTTTAATGGGCGGCAGGAAAGCTTTGGAAAACGCCCTGGACAGTTTATTTCTGAAAGGGGAATACTGGCATGGCAACGAGCCGGGGCATCAAATTCCATTCATGTACAACTACACGGCATCTCCGTGGAAAACACAAAAAGCGGTACGGCAAATTTTGAATGATGAATACAGCGACGGGCCAGGTGGTTTAAGCGGCAACGATGATGCAGGGCAAATGAGTGCCTGGTATGTTTTTGCGGCCATTGGTTTTTATCCGCTGGATCCCGTTTCGGGAAATTACCTGATGTGCTCGCCCTTGTTTGACAGCGTTGCCATACGACTGCCCGGCAATAAAATGTTTAAGATCATCTGCCATAAAGCAAATGATGCGGCTTTGTACATCAGCAGGGCGGAATTGAACGGAACGGGTTACACAAATAATTATTTACAGCATAAAGACATTATTAACGGCGGCGAGCTCCATATCTGGCTTCAATCCAAACCATCCGGTTGGGGAAATGAAATAAACGCACAGCCAAAAGGGTTATCATCAAAATAACACTCATGCAAAAACATTTTTTATTGGCGGTTACTATGCTGCTGGCGCTGCAAACAACAGCGCTGCAATCTTTCAACATAAAAAGCTATGGCGCCAAAGGCGATGGCAAAACCAATGATGCCGCAGCCATTCAGAAAGCCATTGATGCCTGTTCAAAAGCTGGCGGCGGAAAAGTAGTGGTGCCCGCACCTTTCATGTTTATGGCCGGCCCTTTCAACCTTAAAAGCAACGTGGAATTTTTTGTAGAAACCGGCGCCACCGTAAAGGCTGTTTATGACGAAAAATTATACACCAAAAGCGCTTTCAGAAATAATCCCGGTGAAGGAACAATATGGATCGGCGCTGAAAATGCCGGTAACATCACCATCTCAGGCGGTGGCAGCATTGATGGCAACGGCATTGCCTTTATGGGTAAGGAACTGGAAGATTCCTATGAATTAAAGCCTTTCAATACGCTCGATCCGAGGCCGCATGTGCTTACATTAACCGGCTGCAAAAATGTGCGCATCAATAACCTGCATATTGGCAATTCTGCTTACTGGACCATTCACCTTGCCGGTTGTAACGATATAGTGGTTTCGGGCATTACGCTGCTTAACAGCTTAAAAGTGCGCAACAGTGATGGCATTGATATTGACCATAGCAAAAATGTGCGCATCAGCGATTGTTATATTGAGAGCGGCGATGATTGCATCTGCCTGAAAAACAGGCGGGAATACCAGGAGTTTGGGCGATGCGAAAACGTGGTGGTTTCTAACTGCACCATGACATCGAGAAGCTGCGCCATTAAAATAGGCTCGGAGAATATGGATACGATACGGCAGGTGCTGTTTAATAACTGCATCATTAAAAACAGCAACCGCGGGGTTGGCATTCAGAACAGGGATGAAGGCGTGGTGAGCGATGTTGTCTTTTCCAATATGATTATTGAAAGCCATTTGTTCAGCGATGTGTGGTGGGGCAAAGCGGAGCCCATTTATGTTACCGCTTACCGCCGGGCAAGCCTGAATAATAAAGATGCAGGCCGGCGTTTTCCGCCAGGCGCAACGGAAGGAAAGGTAGGCGTGGTGAAAAATATTACGTTCAGCAACATTAAATGCTTCAGCGAGAATGGTGTGTACATAAGCGGTGAGCTGAAAGACAAGGTTGATAATATCATTTTCGATAATGTAGATGTTTTTATCAGTAAAACAACTGCATTGCCCGGCGGTATGTACGATCGCCGTCCCAGCCAGGCGGAAGGTTTTGTAAAAGGCCGCACATCAGGATTTTTTTTTGATACGGCGGGAGAGATTATGGTAAGAAATTGCTCCGTAAAATGGGGCGACAATCCGCCGGCGTATTTTGCGCATGCGCTTGAAAGCAGTAATGTGGATAAGCTGGGCCTGATGAATTTTACGGGCGATTCAGCCTTTCCGGGCAAAGTGAAGGCGGTGGAGAGGTGATGCAGGTACAAAATGATACAAGCCTTATATTGAAGGCCTATACCGGCACCCGGCCTTTACCACCCAAAATAACCTCACTCAGCGCGGTTGCTGTAACCCGCAAAACCATCCGCATTTATTTTCCACCCAAAATTTTTGAAATCATTAATTTTACAATTCTTAACCAGTTTTTGAATGCAGATTTCCGCCGGTCCTTTGTTAAGCCAGATCAACTCCCCTGCTGATTTGAAAAAAATTTCCAGGGATGAACTCTTCCAGGTTTGCGACGAATTAAGGCATTACATTATTGACGTAGTAAGCGTTTACGGCGGTCATTTTGCAGCCAGCCTTGGGGTGGTGGAGTTATCGGTGGCGCTTCACTACATTTACAATACGCCTTACGACCAGCTCGTTTGGGATGTTGGCCACCAGGCTTACGGCCATAAAATTTTAACCGGCAGAAGAGACAATTTCATCACCAACCGCAAATACAACGGCATCAGCGGTTTTCCCAAAAGGTCTGAAAGCGAATATGATACTTTTGGCGTAGGCCATTCTTCCACTTCTATTTCTGCAGCTTTGGGCATGGCCATGGCGGCCAAATATAAAGGTGAAACAGACCGCAAAGCAGTGGCTGTAATTGGCGATGGCGCTATGACGGCCGGCCTTGCTTTTGAAGGCCTGAACCATGCCGGCGTTGCCGATGCCGACCTGCTGGTTATTTTGAATGACAACTGTATGAGCATTGACCCTAATGTGGGGGCGCTGAAAGAATACCTTACCGACATCACCACTTCTCCCGCCTATAATAAAATGCGGGATGATGTATGGAAGCTACTCGGCAAATTGCCCGTAGGCAAAAGGTTTACCCGCGATATGGCGGCCAAGCTCGAAAGCGGCATTAAGGGAATGGTAAGCAAAAGCAGCAACCTGTTCGAGACATTGAATTTCAGGTATTTCGGCCCAATTGATGGTCATAACATCACCAAGCTGGTTGATACGCTGTCTGATCTTAAAAAAATTCCGGGACCCAAGCTTTTGCATATCATCACGGTAAAAGGAAAAGGGTATGCTTTGGCTGAAAAAGATCAAACCAAATGGCATGCGCCCGGTTTATTTGATAAAGTAACAGGCGAAATTTATAAGAAAAAATTCGATCTGCCCCAGTCGCCAAAATACCAGGATGTTTTCGGCCATTCCATCATAGAACTGGCAAAAAAGAACGATAAAATAATGGGTATTACGCCCGCCATGCCCAGCGGCTCATCTTTAAAATTCATGATGGAAGCCATGCCTCACAGGGCATTTGATGTGGGCATTACCGAACAGCACGCGGTAACCCTAAGTGCCGGGCTTGCCACCCAGGGCCTGCGTGTTTTCTGCAATATTTATTCTTCGTTTATGCAACGGGCTTACGACCAGGTAATTCACGATGTGGCCATTCAAAAACTGCCGGTGATATTTTGCCTGGACAGGGCGGGGCTTGTGGGCGAAGATGGCCCCACACACCATGGCGCTTATGATATTCCATATATGCGCTGCATACCCAACATGGTGGTGAGCGCACCTATGAATGAAAGCGAACTGCGCAATCTGATGTACACGGCGCAACTCGATAAGAACAAGTATCCTTTTGTAATACGTTACCCCCGCGGCGAAGGCGTAATGCCCGAGTGGAAAACGCCTTTTAAAGAAATTGAGATTGGTAAAGGAAGAAAGCTGAAAGATGGCGAAGGTATTGCTATTCTTAGCTTTGGCCATCCCGGCAATTTTGCCGCCATGGCCATTCGCGCGTTAAAAACGGAAGGCATTAACCCGGCGCATTACGACCTGCGTTTTGTAAAGCCGGTTGACGAGGCTTTACTGCACGAAGTGTTCAGCAAATTTGATAAAATAGTTACGGTTGAAGATGGTACGGTTGTGGGCGGTTTTGGCAGCGCCGTGCTGGAATTTATGAATGCCCATAACTATCAGGCTGGTGTAAAAATACTTGGCATCCCGGACAGGATTGTGGAGCATGGCACTTTGAAAGAATTGCATAATGAATGCCATTACGATGCCGCAGCCATTGCAAACGCGGTTCGGGAAATGATAAACCAGCCTGTTGCGGAAAGGGCAATCAGCTAAAGCTGTTTTATTCACCGTAAAAAATAGTTTCTATTAAATCGCTTCTCATAATCCGTCATGCAAAAAGCAGTTGGGACGATCTTTCTCAAAAAGACTTTGACCGCCCATTGAATAACCGCGGTAAAAAAGATGCGCCCGAAATGGCGAAACGCATCTGTAAAGAAAAAGGCGTTAAGCTCGACGCAATCATTTCAAGCCCTGCAAACCGTGCGTTTACTACGGCAAAATTTTTTGCCGAAGAATTCGATATTAAAAAAAAGAACATCATTAAATGGCCGGAATTATATGAGGCTTCGGTTGATAAATTTTATAAGGCTGTAATGGCTTTGAGTGATGATTGTGCAACAGCCGCTGTATTCTCGCACAACCCCGGCATTACGGCTTTTGCCAATAGCCTGACCAATGTGCATGTTGATGATATGCCCACCTGCGCCATTTACGCTGTGCACATACAAACCGGTAGCTGGAAGGATTTTAAAACTGCAAAGAAAGAGTTTTGGTTTTTCGATTATCCGAAAAGCGTTTTGTAGCAATTGGTTTTACATTGTATAAAAATCACCGCATGAAAAAAATAATATTGATTGCATTTTGCCTTATTATTTATGTATCAGCTTTAAAAGCGCAGCAGCATTTTAACCATCTTACCGTGTATGTTGTTGACCTTAAAAAAAGCAGCGCTTTTTACCGGGATGTTATGCAGTTGCAGGAAATAACGGAACCTTTTCACGATAACCACCATACCTGGTTTAAAATAGGGGAACACAATGAGCTGCATGTTGTATCCGGCGCAAAAGAAAAGATTCCGCATGATATAAATATCCACTTTGCTTTCAGTGTGCCTTCCGTAGAAAGTTTTGCGGAACATCTTGATTCCTTCCATATTAAATATGGCAACTGGAATCAAACGAGTAAGGATCCGCAGGTGCGGCCGGATGGCATCAAACAGATTTATCTGCAGGACCCCGATGGCTATTGGATTGAGGTGAATGATGACAAATTTTGATAGCGGCAGTGCGCACTAAACCTATTATCTTCGCCGCTCGAAAATTGAGCGTATGAAGTTTTATAATCTTTTGATCAAATACCGGTTCTGGCTTAGTATGCTTGCTATTGTAATTGGCGTTGTTTTAAATTTAACTGTTTCAGGCTTCTGGCCTGTATTTCCCTTATATTTTGTAGGGCTCATTGGTTTATTAAGCCATTTCTTTATTGGCCCTATGCGTTTATTGCAGGAGCCTATGGAAAATGGCAATATTGAAGAAGTGGAAAAAATACTTGACAGTATATGGTTTCCCAGTTTATTGTACAAACCCATCCGTTCAACCTATTATACCGTAAAGGGCAATATGGCCATGATGAAGCAGGATTTTGATACGGCTGAAAAACATTTAAAGAAAAGCGCCTCGCTGGGGGCGCCTATGCCGGAGGCTGAAGGCGCTAACAAACTGCAATTAGGCATGATGGCCATGCAGAAAGGCGATATGAAAACTGCTGAAGGTTATATGCGGGCTGCTATTCGCGCCGGCATTCCCGATAAAGAAAGCGAGGCGATTGCCTTTTTAAGCATGTGCCAGATATTTATGAATAAACGTGAGTTTCGCGCTGCAAAAGATTTCTTCAGAAAAGCTAAGGCCTGCAAACCCACTACGAAACAGGTGGTTGACCAGATAAAGGAAATTGAAAAATATATTTCAAGGGTGCCGGGATAGAAATAAAAGAGGCTGCCCATATATTTCTGCGGCAGCATCTTTTAAAAATCATTATTGTTTTTTACTCTTCGGTGCCTCCGGTTTGCAATGCTATGAGCCTGTTTCTTATCTTTCCCTCAATCTCATTCGCTAATTCATCATTGTCGGCAAGCAGGGCTTTTACCGCATCACGGCCCTGGCCAAGTTTGTTGCCTTCGTAACTAAACCAGCTTCCGCTTTTTTGAACGATATTCATTTCAACACCCATATCTATGATCTCACCAATCTTGCTGATGCCTTCACCAAAAATGATATCAAATTCCGCGCTGCGGAATGGCGGGGCCACTTTATTTTTAACCACTTTTACTTTAACACGGTTGCCAATGGCTTCATCACCATCTTTAATTTGGGAAGTGCGGCGGATATCCAGCCTTACAGAACTGTAAAACTTTAAGGCATTACCGCCGGTTGTGGTTTCCGGGTTGCCAAACATAACGCCGATCTTTTCACGCAACTGATTAATAAAAATACATACAGTATTGGTTTTGCTGATGGTGGCTGTAAGCTTACGTAAAGCCTGGCTCATTAACCTTGCCTGCAGACCCATTTTGCTGTCGCCCATTTCTCCCTCCAGTTCGCCCTTTGGCACAAGCGCTGCCACAGAGTCAATCACCACTACATCCAATGCGCCAGAAAGAATTAAGCGGTCTGCAATTTCCAATGCCTGTTCGCCATAATCCGGCTGTGAGATTAAAAGGTTGTCAATGTCAACTCCAAGCTTTTGGGCATAAGCGCTGTCAAATGCGTGTTCTGCATCTATAATGGCGCAAATGCCCCCTTTCTTTTGCGCCTGCGCAATTACGTGTGTGGCGATGGTTGTTTTACCGCTTGATTCAGGGCCATAAATTTCAACAACACGGCCACGGGGAAGGCCGCCAACTCCTAAAGCTATATCCAGGCCAATTGAGCCGGTTGAAATAACTTCCATTTGCTGTTCAGCCCGCTCATTCATCATCATTACACTGCCCTTGCCGAAGTCTTTGTCAATTTTTTCAATCGTTAGCTTAAGCGCCTTGAGCTTATCTGAACCAAGATCTTTCTCTTTATCGTTTTTCATTTTGTAGTATTATTTAAAGATTGCAAAGCTAAGAAATTTAGTTTTCAAACTAAAATAAGTTTAGCAAAACGACTGCTACTTTTTAACTGATTTTTTTTATTGCTGATGTATCCTTTTGTATGAATCAGCGTCTAATAATAGGTAAGGTTGTTTTGAACGGTATTCTGCGGCCAGACCGCTATCACGAGCCGACCGGTATTTAAAAAGATGGGAAGATGAAAACAAATGCTACTCAAAAAGAAATCCTGCTTGTAACCAATAATTCTTTTGCACAAAGGGAATGGTGCAGCAAAGAAGCCTGCTTTTCTGTAAAGATGACGGTGCAGGAACAGATGGAAGAAATTTGCGCCAATGGCCTGATCTGTGAAGTTTTACCGGAAGTATTTGAGGGCCCTGAAAATTCCAGGCTATACCTGTGGCAAATGCGGCCCGGTTTTTCTTTCATACAGCTCCAATATGGGGAATTTCCATTGGAGATAAAAAAAGCCACTTCCCTTGATCCGCGCGCATGGCTTGGTAATTATTGTTACAATTGAATCTTCTTACACACGCAATTTTCTCATTTATTATATGTCCCGGCTTTTCCAGGCCGGGTTTTTATTTTTCTTATTATCGAAAAAATATCTCCGGCTTGCAAATAACATTGTATTTTGGTGGGGTTCTTAAAAACCATATTGCTTACAGCCATTCATTATTACATATAACTATGCAAGCCAGTATTGATACGCCGGTCATTTCAGCGAAAGGGAAAAATTTATTCGGTATTTCTTTAGCCGTAGCATTGGCAGGTTTTATTTTCGGGTTTGATACTGTTGTTATATCGGGCGCTAACCTGCCGATAAAAGAATTATGGCATACTTCACCATGGTTTCATGGTTTTTTTATTATGTCAATGGCACTGTGGGGCACTGTAGTGGGCGCCGTATCTGGCGGCTGGCCAACCGATGTGTATGGCAGAAAAAAAACACTGATATGGGTGGGCATTTTATTTACGATATCATCACTTGGGTCAGCGCTGGCAGATAACCCATATATATTTTCTTTATTCAGGTTTATAGGAGGCCTGGGTATTGGTATTTCCTCGGTGGCTGCACCAACGTATATTTCAGAGATTTCAACGCCTTCATCGCGAGGCAGGCTGGTAGCTATGTACCAGTTCAATATTGTGTTTGGTATCTTGATTGCCTATTTGTCAAACTATTTTTTAAAAGGCGTTGGCGGTGAAAACGACTGGCGTTATATGTTGGGTGTAATGGCGATTCCTTCCCTCATCTATTCCATATTGGTTTTAGGCATTCCCGAAAGCCCGCGCTGGCTGATAAGCAGAAAAAACGATGTAGATGGGGCAAAAAAAATACTGGAAAAACTTGGCATTGAAAATGTGAGCGGAGAAATAAGCCAGATTCAATCTGGTTTAAAACATGAAGAAACCGCCGGGCAAACATCTTCTTTCTTTAGCAGGAAATACAGCGTTGTTTTATGGCTGGCGTTTATGGTGGCATTTTTTAATCAATGGTCGGGCATTAATTTTATTTTGTATTATGCGCCTGAAATTCTGGAAAGGGCCGGCCTGGCAGCAAAAGAATCTTTGTCAAGTTCAATCATAATCGGCAGCACCAATCTTGTATTTACGTTTGCCGGCTTGTATTTAATTGATCGCCTGGGGAGAAAAACATTGCTTATTTTTGGTTCCATAGGTTATATAATAAGCCTGGCTATGGTGGCCTGGTGCTTTTTCAGCCAGGCAAGCCCCACCTTGCTTATTACGTTTCTCGCCATGTTCATAGCGGCACATGCAATAGGACAGGGCGCTGTGATATGGGTATTTATTTCAGAAATATTTCCCAATAAAGTGCGTGCCATGGGCCAGGCTTTCGGGGCAAGCACGCATTGGGTTTTTGCGGCATTCATCACATTAATAACGCCGGTATTTCTGGATAAAGACAATGGTATTTTTAAAGATAACCCCTGGCCTATTTTTGCCTTTTTCGCATTTATGATGGCAATGCAGCTTATTTGGGTTTTAACCAGAATGCCTGAAACAAAAGGAAAGGCGCTGGAACAGATACAGGAAGAACTGGGCATTGAATAAAAATTTGAATATTGCATTATCATGCCGCTAATGAATAGATTTGAATTTTATCAAAAAACATGACTCCGTTTATATGAATGGATATTATACCATCTTTTATATAACTTCTGCAATTATTGGGGGTTTTCTTATAGTAAAAACTTATTTTTTTTTAGCCAGGTCGCAGTTTCAAAACCCCGGCGAGTGGTTTTATTTTAGCAGGTATAGCATTTATACTACGCGGGGAGAACAGCTTATCAAAGCAAGAAGAGCTCAAAACACATTAAGCCTTATTATTTTATTTTTAGCTATTCTTGACCTCTTCTTCCTTTTAATGATGAATATTGCATAAAAAATTATGCAGGGCTGGTTTAAATTATACAGCACAAAAAATTATCTTGAGGCCAGCATTATTAAGGGTAAGCTTGAGGAAAATAATATACATGTTATTATTTTAAACAGGCAAGACAGCAGCTACCTTGTTTTTGGTGATATAGAAATATATGTGCCTATGCATCTGAAAGATCTAGCGCTGCATGTATTGAATAATGCCTTATTGAATTAATTGCCGTTCATAAGCCAGCCAAACCAATGAATTCTGAAATCTACCTGCGCCCCTGGAAAAAAGAAGATGCTCCGCAATTAACATTAATAATGCGAATCAAGAGTTAAATAAATAAGCTCCGAGAAAAGCCGCAGCCATTTTTCCAAACACATGCACCAGCAACCCTTTCGTTGAACGAACTTTTGAGGCTCTTTGAATATCTGTCTTTTCAATCTGCCAGTTGAATAACGATTCAACCGGCTGCCGTACTGTTGATACGGCTTTTGACCACAAATCATCTGCGGCTTTATTGAACTGTTTTACTCTGCCGGTCATGCCTTTTACGGCTTTTACAGCTGTCAGCATCTTACTGCCTGTCTGTTTTTCAAAGGCTTCAAACCGCTTTTATCTTTTTACTCTATTTCAACCCTTGATTCGCATTCTTCATTAAGTGTTACTAAGGAGGGATTTGAAAATTTCGTTGCTTCAGCTTCAGGAATTGTCAAAAATGAAAAGGCATAGTCCGTTATTGCCAATATGGGTTTAAGCCCTTTGAACACCGCCCGCTCTGACGTTAATCCTTTTGCAGCTACAAGCAATTATATCGGCCATGAAGCCAGTTACGAAGACATAATGAAAGAACTGCGCAGGGCAAAACAAGGTTTTGAAGGGGATGCATCGGAAAACGCAAAGGCCATACAAATAGAAAAAGAGGCAGCGTTGAAAGGGCTTGTTGTAATTCAAAAAAAAATGCTGTTTATATTTTCAAAAGCGATGGCTGGAATTCTTATGATATGTTTAATCCCATGATTTATGTGGATGGGAAATTGATGACAATTGATGAAATTAATGCTGCTTATTCTAAAAAAGATGT
>NZ_JASGEX010000227.1:0-28120 GCF_047606085.1 Parafilimonas sp. | reverse complement strand
TTTGCCTGGATAGATACCAACAGAAGAACATCTAAGCATTATGAAAGATTGAATGACACAGGAGTAGCCATGGTGCATTTAGCCGCTATACGAATTATGCTGAAGCGTTTTTAGACAGCTTCTAAGAAGATGTACCGAATCATTTTTTACAAACTGTGTTTTCCCGGATAATTTTTTTGCGATTGATAAGATGGCATTGCCTGCATTAAGTTTTTATAGCTTATGTATGAAGATAAGTTTATTAAAGCGGGAATAAAAAAATTTTTGCATTAGGTATTGAAATTCCCAAATTATTTTTTACGTTTGTTACAGCAACCTCATGATGACACTGTCTTCTTGAAAACACTTCAAGCAAACAGCTAACCGAAAACCTATAAAATTTTAATGCGTTTATAAAATCAAAAATCAATTGTATGATTGATAAGGCTCTTGATTTTATTTGTAAGCAGTTAAACACCTATCTGCTAACCAAACTGGAACCGGCACCGCAGGATGATATAGCAATTATATTGTCGAATGTTTCGCAATTGAATGAAACGCAGCCGAACAGCGGTGGTGATGAAAGCGATCCGCAAAACGCATTTTTAAGCCTTATTAATATTGAAGAAGACCGCATAAGCAAATCGCCCGAAAATTTTGTGCGCTCCTTCGATGGCGGGGTTGTGTATAAAAACCCGAAAGTGTTTCTTAACCTTTATATTTTGTTTGCCGTAAACCTTTCTTCTTATTCCGAATCGCTGAAACGGCTTTCCTATATTATACAGTTCTTTCAATACCAGAATGTGTTTACGCCGCTTAATTATCCGTCTATACCAAAAGGCATAGACCAATTGATTGTTGATCTGATGACGCTTTCTTACCAGGATCTGAATAACCTCTGGGGCATACTTGGCTCAAGGTATCTGCCTTCTGCTATGTACAAAATGCGCATGATTAATATAAGCGAAGATTTTGCTTACGGCAATGCAGGGCTGATACAGAAAATAACCATTAACGATAAAAGCCTGCAGCAATGACAAGCATTAATTACAGCTATTTTTTCAGGGTAGAATTGCTGCATAAATATTTTGCAGATACTCTCTGCAACGATTTTATGATTATGCCTTCTGCTGAAACGCAGGCTGCGATAAAAGGCAATAAAATGCTTGCCAAACAATACGGCAATACTTTATATACAGCTTTGCAAACAAATGATGACGCTACGCCATTTGCCATACCTTCTGAAAAGCTGCAGCTAACCTTTTTTATGCAATTGAACAGCGGGCTGTTTTATAATTATACCAATCTTCCTTCTGTTTTCCAGCCGGGCAAACTGTATTATTTCACTAACAGGAATAATAATGTTGCCAACAGTAAAAACTTTATTTCACAATCCGTGCTCTATGATAACAACAGGGATTATGTGCCCGGGGATATTGCAACCGGCAGCGGAACGGTTTACCAATGCATAAAAAGTTGCAAAAACATAACGCCTTCAGATGCCAATAATACCAACTGGATGAAGATTGATAACAATCAGTATGTTTCTGAACAGGATACGGTGCAGTGGATGCCTTCCATTTCAACTTATACGTTTGACGCATTGCAGCCAAATGCCACTGTTGATGCCTGGGCTTTTAATCTTGCTGATAATGCATTTTCAAAAAATGTTATTTCTGAAAGCATCTCTTTCAATGACCCTGCAAAACAATTCAAACTTGATCTTTCTTCACTTGCTCCCGGCAAATACAAACTAAAGATCAACGGCGATGAACAGTTTATTTATATAAATGATGAGTTAAGTGCAAAACCCGTTTTTGGTGTAATTGAAATATTTAACGATAGCAGTGTTCCTGCACAATATCAATTATTGAATGGAGATGTTTTAAACTCTCCGGTATATACCGTAAACTTTTTAAATAGGGCCACAATATGGAAATATATTCTGAAAGATACTTCCAAAGGTACCATATCAGTTACTCCGGCTGTGTATAGTTTTCCTGCAACTGCGTCAGACGTTATTATATCACAATCGCCGATCCCTTTAAACGAAGCGCCTTTAAGCGTAAGCCTTGCCTTAACGGTTGTAAACAACGATACTGTAAATGTTACAGTTCCCGATATTGCCTGCCCGTCACCATCGAGGCTAACCAGTTTTACCAACGGGGCGGATAAATATGCCTGTTCAGAAATTTTTTTAAATCACTAATCATAAACACTAAAATTTCTCACCTATGTCACAAATAAATGAAAGCGCCATTAAAACGCCGGGCGTTTATGTAAATGAAATTCCCTCGTTCCCGCCATCTGTTGCGCAGGTTGCCACTGCCATACCTGCGTTTATAGGCTACACGCAAATTGCCCGGGATATGCGTGGCAATGAGCTTACCAACAAACCAACGCGCATTACTTCTATGCTGGAGTATGAGCTGTATTTTGGGAAAGCGCAGCCGGAAATTAATATCGTTATCAATTACGATCAAACTACCGTTGGAAAAACGACTACAGACACTATCTCTATTGCATTTGATGGCAACAAGTCAAAACATAACATGCATTCGGCCGTTCGTTTCTTTTATGCCAATGGCGGAGGCCCCTGTTATATTGTTTCAGTAGGAGCTTATACTGATATTGACAGCGGCGGGCTCGATCTTACAGATTTTTATGATCCCGGAACCGGTAAGGGTTTGGAAGCGCTTGCCAAAGAAGATGAACCTACTTTAATTGTTTTTCCCGAAGGGCAGAGCATGCCCGAAAACAGTTATTACGCGTTGCTTAACCAGGCGCTTGTGCAGTGCGGGAATCTGCAGGACAGGTTCTGTATAATGGATGTTTATGATACCGGTGAAACATTGGTTACCAATAGTGATGTTACTACAGCTATCTCCAGTTTCAGGAATGGCTTTGCTTCTGAATTTAATAATTATGGCGCCGCTTATTTCCCGAACTTAAAAACGGTGTATGCTTATGATTATGATGAATCGTCAACAATAGTTAATCATACGGTTGATGGTGCTGCCGGCTTGCTTGATGGCCATTCGCTTGCTGAAATAGGCACATTGCCTGCGCCTTCCTCTCCACCGGCTTCACCTCCTGCGCCCCCAGCTTATTATAGCCTTAGCGCCTATAATGCAATAAAGCAGGCATTAAGCGCACAGTTTCCTGTTGTATTGCCGCCATCACCCGGTGTGGCTGGCGTATATGCTTCCGTTGACGCTTCCCGCGGCGTATGGAAAGCGCCGGCCAATGTGGGCCTGGCAGATGTATTTGCAACAACCTACCAGATATCAGACGAAGTGCAGGGCGATATGAATATTGATGCTACTTCAGGTAAATCCGTGAATGCTATCCGTGCATTTACCGGTAAAGGGATTTTGGTTTGGGGCGCCCGCACCCTTGATGGGAACAGCAACGATTTCAGGTATATTTCTGTGCGCCGCTTTTATATCATGGTGGAAGAATCAGCAAAAAAGGCAGCCAATGCTTTTGTATTTGAACCCAATGATGGCAACACCTGGGTTAAAGTACGGGCCATGATAGAAAATTATCTTACCAATTTATGGCGGCTGGGCGCGCTGGCGGGTTCAAAACCGGAACAGGCATTTTATGTAAAAATCGGGCTTGGCCAAACCATGACGTTTGATGATATCCTCAACGGCCGTATGATCGTGGAAATAGGCATGGCGCCGGTTCGCCCTGCAGAATTTATCATACTCCGTTTTTCACAAATACAGCAACAGGCTTAATTAATCATTTTATAATGTCGTTGACTTACGGTTTAAATTCTTTGAAATAATCAATAAGCAATGCTCAATAATCAATACCCATTTTGCAGGCGTTTACAATTGAACATTCCTGCCGGGCTGATCCGGTCAGGCGGGGATTATTGTGTATTGAACGTTGAGTATTTTCTTAATAAACGACATTGAATAATTAATCAGAATCAAATTTTCATCTTAATAAAAATTAATCTATGGCAAACTATCCACTGCCCAAATTTCACTTCCAGGTAGAATGGGGCGGAACCAAAATAGGGTTTACCGATGTGAGCGGGCTCGATATTACCAACGATGTTATCGAATACCGTGATGGCGCAAGCCCTGAATACCACAAAATAAAAATGCCGGGGCAGCGCAAGTTCAGCAATATTGTTTTGAAGCGGGGCATCTTTAAATCAGATAATGAATTTTACGATTGGTTCAACACGATCAACATGAATACGGTTGAGCGCCGCGACATAACCATAAGCCTGCTGGATGAAACACTTTCACCGGTTATTGTGTGGAAGGTTAAGAACGCATGGCCCACAAAAGTTACATCCACCGATCTTAAAGCAGACGGCAACGATGTTTCGATTGAGCAACTGGATCTTGCGCATGAGGGCTTCACTATACAAAATGAATAAGTATGGATTTGCAATATCCGCAAACGGGGTTTCACTTCTCGGTAGTGTTTGAGCTATTCCCGCAACTGCCGAATGATATACGGTTTCAGGAAGTATCAGGCTTAACCGCATCGGTAGAGCTGGAACCCCTGAAAGAAGGCGGCGAGAACAGGTTTACACACCAGTTACCTGTGCGAACCAGCTATAACGAACTGGTTTTAAAACGTGGCAAATTCCTGGGATCAGGTATATTATACTGGTGCAATAATGCTATTGAAAATTTTGAATTTAAGCCAACAAACATTCTTATTTCGCTGCTTGATGAAAATCATCTGCCACTATACAATTGGTATGTAATAAATGCCATTCCCAAACGGCTTGAAGTTTCAGGTTTTAGTGCTGACCGGAGTGAAATTGTAGTTGAAACGCTGGCCCTGAATTATCAATATTTTAAATACTATGATCCTGCCATTGCGGCAATGGGCCTTGCCGGCCAGCTTGCAGGCGCCATTAGTGGCAGCATTTCATTTTAAACAACTTCTTCTTTCTCATTAAATTTTGCAAATGCCAATAGAAATAAAAGAGCTTACAATTAAAGCTTACATTGATGAAGGCGCAGGACAACCTCCGGCATCGCCAGTTGCTAATGCTGCGCCAACTGCAAGCGCAAACAACATGGAAACAATTGTAGCGGCATGTGTAGAGCAGGTATTGCAGGTATTAAAAGATAAGGAGGAAAGATAATGGGTGCAACGCCTGATAAATTAAAAGTTACAGCGTACACGGGAACAGGGAGTTCTCAAAAATTAAGTACGGTTCCTGATGATACTTACATGGCGCTTGTGAATCCGGAAACGTATGCAATTCAATACCAGATCGTATTGAATTCGAAAAAAATCCCGGGCACTTCAGGCAGCGATCCCAATTATGTATATACGCCTGTGCCAAGCCTTCATTTCGATTTTTTATTTGATGCCACAGGCGTTATACCCAGGCCAAATAATTTAGGTGTAATAGGCGATATCCCTGTTGTGGGCGCCATAGCCAGCGCTGTTTCAAATATCATATCTCCCTCAGAAGAATATGATGTAATGAATGAAATAGAAAAGTTTAAAAAAGTATTGTTTACTTACAAAGGCGTACAGCACAGCCCCAATAAAGTTCAGATATTATGGGGCAAGCTCATTTTCGATGGCAAGCTTACTTCTTTAAACTTCAATTTTAAATTGTTTAAACCGGATGGCACTCCTTTAAGGGCTGTGGCCTCAGCAAATTTCTCAGGCGCCATTACAGACAAGCTGCGGGTTGCAGAACAGGCAGACAACTCTCCGGACCTTACACACATACGGCAGGTAACGGAAGGAGATACTTTGCCGCTTATGACCTATAAAATATATGGCGATGCTTCTTATTATCTTGAAGTAGCCAGGGTAAACAACATTACAAATTTCAGGAGCTTGAAAGTGGGAGATAAAATAAAATTTCCACCTATCAATAAATAAAGATTGAATGAGCATTGACAGAATCATACCTACATCAAAACCGGCAGACCTGGTAACATTTACCATTAAAATTGATGGTACTGAAATACCGCGCACCATACTCGTTCAGTCAATTGTTGTACAAAAAGAAATAAACAAAATATCTTCTGCCAGAATTTGTATGGCAGATGGTGAACCTTCGCTTGAAGACTTTGAAGTTGCCAGCCAGGATCTCTTTGTTCCCGGTAAAGAGATAGAAATTTTTGCAGGTTATCATTCTGATGAAACATCTATTTTCAAAGGCATTGTTATTACACCGCGTATTCGTGTGAGAGCCGATAATTCACAATTGATTGTTGACTGTAAAGATGAAGCAGTAAAATTATCAATTGGGAGAAAAAGCAAATATTTTTTTGATAAAACAGACAGCGATGTTGTAGAAGAGATAATCAACGGGTATGGTTTGCCAAATACAATAGAAGCCACATCTGTACAGCATAAAGAGCTTGTGCAGTTTGATTGTACAGACTGGGATTTTATTATTACGCGCCTTGAGGCAAACGGATATATCTGTATTACCGATGAAGATGGCATCAGTTCAGTAAAACCATCGTTGGATGATGACCCGGTACTGGAGCTTTTATTTGGTGCAACCATTATTGAATTTGATTCGGAGATGGATGCCAGGAATCAATACGAAGGTGTAAACGCCTATTCATGGGATTATGCCGCCCAGGAATTATTGAATGTTACTGCAGCCGAGCCAGGTAATGAAGAGAACGGGAATATTTCCACTGCCGACCTTAGCAGTGTTATCGGTCTTGCATCATTCGATCTTAAGCACACCGGCCAGGTACCGCAGGAAGAATTGCAGGCATGGGCTGATGCACAACTGTTAAAAGCCCGCTTATCCAAAGTAAAAGGAAGGGTGAAGTTCCAGGGGTTTGGAGATGTGAAACCAGCTACTGTATTGAACCTTGGTGGTCTTGGCGACCGTATAAACGGTAAAGTTTTTGTAACCGGCGTAAGGCACGAGGTAGCAGATGGCGACTGGCTTTCAGATGCACAGTTTGGCCTGTCGCCTGATTGGTTTGCTGTTGAGTGCCCGGTAAATGCGCCAAAAGCTGCCGCCATGCTGCCTGCCGTGAACGGTTTGCAGATAGGCATTGTTACGCAGTTGGAAAGTGATCCCAACGGTGAAGACAGGATACAGGTGCGCCTGCCTGTTGTAAGCCTGGAAGAGCAGGGCGTGTGGTCAAGGATAGCCAGCCTTGATGCGGGTGATAACCGTGGGTTTTTTTTCAGGCCCGAAGTGGGGGATGAGGTAGTTGTTGGTTTTTTAAATGATGATCCGAATAACCCTGTTATTCTTGGCATGCTTAACAGCAGCGCAAAACCTGCACCATTACAGGCTGCTGCTGATAATAATATCAAGGCTTATGTATCAAGAAGCGCCATTAAACTCACATTTGATGATGATAAAAAATCAGTGAAGCTTGAAACGCCCGGAGGCAGATTTTTTTTGATGGATGATGATTCTAAAGTGATACAGATGGAGGATGGTAGCGGGAATAAAATTGTGCTTGATGATAATGGCATCACCATACAGAGCTCAAAAAAAATAAGCCTGAAATCAAACGACGATATAAGTATTGAAGGAAACAACCTTTCATCAAAAGCGCAAATGAGCTTTAAAGCAGAAGGCACTGCAGGAATAGAACTGAAAAGCAGCGCTACTGCTGTACTTAAAGGCGCATTGGTGCAAATAAATTAAACAAATCATGTCATTCGCAGCACGCGTAGGAGATTTTCATGTATGCCCGATGGTTACAGGCACGGTGCCACACATTGGGGGAACTGTATTGCCGCCGGGTTGCCCCACGGTTTTAATCGGCGGTATGGCAGCAGCAAGGGTTGGTGACATGCTTACCTGTACCGGCCCGCCTGACAGTATAGTAAAAGGATCGGGAACGGTGATGATTGGAGGCGCGCCGGCGGCAAGGCTTGGTGATTCAACTGCACACGGCGGTACAATTCTGTTAGGATGTTTTACTGTATTAATAGGAGGATAGCATAATGAGCGCAGATAATTTTTTTTTAGGCAGGGGCTGGAGTTTTCCTCCTGTGTTTAACAGGGGGGAAGGCGTGCAAATGCTGGATGGCGAAGATGATATTCAAAGCAGTTTGAAAATATTGCTGAGCACGCATTTGGGCGAGCGCGTAATGCAACCGGAATATGGATGCAATACAGACGCTATGGTTTTTGAGCCCATCACCACCGGTTTTCAAACATATATGCAGAGCCAGATTAAAAATGCCATCCTTTTGTATGAACCGCGAATAGATCTTCAAACGGTTGACCTGCTTACGCAAAATGCTTCCAGTGGATTAATACTTATCTCTGTTGAATATGTTGTAAGAGCAACCAATTCAAGAAGCAATCTTGTTTATCCTTTTTATATAAATGAAGGAAATAATTTATAAACATGGACACCACTTTTTTATTAAATAATATCTTAAAAAGTGATGGTACTAACCAGGGCCAGCGCCTGCTGCATGCACTTAATCCTGCATCCATACTGGTTGATGAAAGAGGGATAAAAGAACTTTTAAACTATATATACCAGCTTTCCAGGCAAATAAATTATTTTAATGTTAATGACGAGGTTGATGGCGACTGGAGTGATTTTTTCAACTATTTTGTTGATGCAACTTATGATGAAATAACACTTTCAAGCGATGCCATCACATCTGCAATAAGCCAGAAGAATGATTTTGATCCGCACTTTGCGCTGCTGCTAACGTTCATTAAATTATTCAGCCACCTGCAGGATGATATAAATACTATATCCAAAAGGCGCCTTGATTTTTACCTGACAAAAGTGTTGCAACTGCAGCAAAAAGCTGCCGTTCCGGATAAAGTTAACCTTATACTGGAGCTTGCTAAAAATTTGCCAAACCATTTGGTGCCTGCCGGTACACAATTCAAGGCAAAAAATGCCGATGGTAAAACATTAATTTATCAAACTGATGATGAAATAGTTATCAACAAGGCGCAAATTGCCAGCCTGAAAAGCATGTTCCTGGATGCAAATGATAATTATAAAATATATACAGCGCCTGTTGCAAACTCCGCAGATGGAATGGGTAAACCTTTCACAGGCACAGGTAGCAAATGGAATGCTTTTGGTGAAAGCCAGCAAAACAAACCGGATAGCGAGCGCAATATGCAGGAGGCCGGTATAGGTTTCGCATTTTCGTCTCCAATGTTGTTGCTGGATGAAGGCTCGCGCGCATTAACGCTTACTATTAATTTTCTGGATACAGGTGAAGATTTGTTTGTTTCAGATATTACAAGTGGCGTGCTGTTATATATTACCGGTGAAAAGGGATGGATTACGCTTACATCCTGCTCAGCCGTTTTTCAAAACAAAACCCAGTTAACGATCAATGCTTCTTTATCTTCTGCAGAAGATGGTGTAGTGCCCTTCAGCCCTGCATTGCATAATGACAGTTTTAATACAGTATGGCCGGTTTTAAAAATTGTTCTTAAACCTGATGGCGTTCTTTACCAGGATTTGTACAATCTCCAGATCACTTCGGCTGATATAGCTATTGCTGTTACCGGGGTGAAGAATTTTACAGCCCAGACTGATCAGGCTGCCGTAGATATTACAAAGCCCTTTTTGCCATTCGGGCCTGCGCCAACCATTAATTCAGCGTTTTATTTGGGAAGCGCGGAGGTTTTTCAAAAGAAGCTTAAAAACTTTAGTCTGGATATTACATGGAATGGCGTTCCGCAGGCAGACCTTATTGATTATTATGGCGGATATAAGATTGTAAACCCTATGACAAACCTTGCATTTACAGCGCGCATCAGTTTGTTGTATAATGATAAATGGTTATTGTTTCAGCATCTTTTTGGGGGAGTTTACACACCAGATTATTCTCTTTTTCAGGCCATAGACGCTACGCAGCCAGGCCGTATTGAAATTTCACAGGCTGATTTTAATACAGTTGTAAGCCAGGTGCCGGAGGGTTATACAAGAAATACAGCACTTCAGCAAATAGCGCCGCTTGATAATAAAACGCACAATGGTTTTATCAGGCTTGAATTGTCTGGCCCGCTTACACCGTTCAAAGTGTTTGGGCATGCAGAATATCCATCTTTATATACAAACGCTGCCATCCTGCTTGCCACTAATCCCGGCACACCGCTGCCCAATACGCCTTACACGCCTTCAATAAAATCATTATCGCTTAATTATACATCAGAAGAAACGATTGATATAACAAACGTAAACAGCCCCGATCAATTCTTTCATGTAGGGCCATTCGGCACTGCGCCTGTTCAGGGTGAATCCAAATACTTATTGCCTCAATTTAGAAGTGAGGCATTATTGCCCGAACTGAAAGCTGACAGCCAGCTTTACCTGGGTAATTTTTTTATAGGGCTGAATAACCTGGTGCCTCCTCAAAATATCAGCATACAGTTTCAGATTGCAGAAGGCAGCGCAGGTACAGATGATATTATTGCCGATGATGATATTGAATGGAGCTATTTATCCAATAACACATGGAAACCTTTTGATGAATTAAATATTATTACAAATACAACACAGGGCCTGCAAACACCGGGCATTATTTCATTTGCAGTAGGCGCCGACGCAACCAATAATAATACATTAATGCCTGCGGGCTTATATTGGCTAAGAGGCAGCACGCCTCAGGATCCTGCCGGTATCAGCGAAATGATTGATATGCGCACGCAGGCAGTTGAGGCAAGCTTTGCGGGCGTTTCAGGAGCAGATCAAACTACAACACACACAGACGATATGCTGCTGGCTGCAAATTCCATTTCGGAACTGGTGGTTAAAGATTCCGCAGTTAAATCAATACAGCAACCTTACGAATCTTTTGCGGGCAAGCCGCAGGAAAGCGATACGGTTTTTTATGCAAGGGTGAGCGAAAGGCTGAAACATAAAAAACGCGCGTTATCTCTATGGGATTATGAACGACTAATACTGGACGAGTTTCCGGATATTTTTAAAGTAAAATGTTTAACGCATACAGATGCGCATACAGATTTACAACCGGGTTCCGTAAGGGCTGTTGTGGTGCCTGATCTCATTAATAAAAATTCTCCTAACCCGCTTGAGCCAAGGGTGAATGCGATTAAGCTCACAGACATTGAAAACTACATAAATAATTACCTGCCTGTATTTGTTGATTTTAAAGCGAATAACCCTGTATATGAACAATTGCTGGTTGATTGCAAAGTAGGTTTTATGCCGGGCAAAGATGCTGGTTATTATGGTAATTTATTAAACGAAGAAATTAAAGAATTTCTTTCTCCCTGGGCTTATGAAAAGGGACAGGATATAACATTTGGAGGCAAAGTTTTTAAATCTGACATCTTATTTTTTATAGAGAACAGAGACTATGTGGATTTTGTAAACGACTTTAAGCTATACCACATATTTGACGGCACTGATAGCACCGGACCGGGCATAGGCACAATGGCAATAGGCATAGATTTTATTATAGCCGGGCTGGTGCCTCCCGGTATAGATGAGATGATTATTGGTGCTGACTTTGTGGTAGGCGTTGACACAGAAGTAGCAGCAGCCGCTTTGCCGCAAAGCATACTTGTATCGGCAGATAACCACCGCATCACGGTGTTAAACAGCGGAGATTATCAATGTTCAGGCATTCAATATGAAGGGATTGATTTTATGTCGGTTGGAATAGATTTCATAGTTGCATGACCTTTAAAAAAAGATAGCTAAAGGAATTAATTTAATGAAAAACTGAACAATCATTGTAATAAAAATTTAATCACATATTTTAAAACATACGTTATGGCTCAGCAAAACAGGGTGAACCTGAAAAGTTTTTTTCAAACAGGTTTCAAGCCAACACAACAAAACTTTGCAGACCTTATTGATTCCTTTCCTAATAAAGATGATGATGGCATAAGTGCCGACGCTTCTAAAAATATTACGCTCAATAATGGCCTGACTATTGGGAACAGCAGCCTTGAAATACCCGGCTCAATCAGGTGGAACGGCACTACTTTTCAATTCAGGGATACTACAGGCTGGAAAGATATCGGTTCGGGTTCAGGCTCGCAATGGACAACAGTAGGTGCCGATATTAATCTTCTAACGGGCAATGCAGCCATTGGCTTACCGGCAGCAACCTCGCCTACTTACAAATTTGAGGTAAACCTTGGAGCCAGCGGCACCGTTGCAGACCAGGTACGGCTGGGTGCAGCCTCCTTTTTTATGACCAGCAGCGCTGCTTTTATGAGCCATATAAATTTTGCCAATGCCAACAGTTATGCGCTTTCTCACGATGCGTTGGGCAGGGTAACCCTTAACTGTGCATCAGGACAAAGAATTCAATTTCAGGAAAACAATGTACTAAAGGCCGCCATTGTGGGAGGGGCTCTTTGCATCAATGCAACCGCGGTACCGGCTAATTCAAATGCAACGCCAATATTATTGTTTGTTAATGGTGATGCCGCAAAGCCTGGCGGAGGCCAGTTTGTGAACCTGAGCTCAGATGAAAGAGTAAAATCAGATATTAAAGATTTTAATGACGGCCTTGCCAAATTAAAAAAACTAAAACCGGTAAACTATAAATACAATGGTAAAGCCGGTATAGTGCAGGGCAAAGAATATACAGGCCTTATTGCCCAGGATGTTCAAAAAATATTTCCGTATATGGTTGGAAATTTCAAGGCAAAAATGGAACCGGGCGATGAGCAGGAAACTGAGTTGTTGTCTTTAGATACCAGCGCTCTTACCTATGTAATGCTTAATGCTATAAAAGAATTAGATGCGAGGGTGCTTAAGCTTGAGAAGAAATAATTAAAATAATAGTAAACAAATAACAATATCAATGAAAGAGATAAGCCTTAGTTTAAAAATAGAAGAAATAAATCTCATCCTCACCGCTTTGGGCAACCTTCCGTTTATACAGGTGCACGAATTGTTTAACAAGATACAGGCGCAGGCCTCTGAACAGCTCGCGCCACAGGAAGCCGGTAAAAATGGAACAACGGCACAAGTGCCAAATTAAAATCATACATCCACACAGCATGGCAGATGTAAACGATACCAGCAGCATTTACAAAACAAGCCCGCCAAGCGTAAGCATGAACTATGCTGCATTGCGGGAAGAGGGGCTTGAGTACATTCAGCAAATAGCGCCAGGCACATGGACAGATCATAATATACATGACCCCGGGATTACCATCCTGGAAGCCTTATCTTATGCCATTACAGATTTAGGCGCGCGCGCCAATAAAAATATTGAAGACCTGCTGGCAACAGCCGGTAATTCGTCCGGTATTAAAGATTTTTTTCATGCGGAAGAAATATTGCCATCAGCTCCTGTTTCAATTACTGATTACAGAAAGCTTTTAATTGATCTTGATGTTATCCGCAATGCATGGTTATACAAAGCAACTTCATCTGAACAGAAAATTTATCTTGACAGAGACATTAATGCGCTTTCCTATACAAGCGGAGAAAATTTATCGCTGAATGGCCTGTATAATGTATTGCTTGAGTTTGAAGAAGATGAAACACTGGGCGATCTTA
This sequence comes from Parafilimonas sp., assembly GCF_047606085.1. Classification (GTDB taxonomy): domain Bacteria; phylum Bacteroidota; class Bacteroidia; order Chitinophagales; family Chitinophagaceae; genus Parafilimonas. Next base: position 14,666 of record NZ_JASGEX010000227.1, on the reverse strand, counting down.
ACAACAGCATTATTACCGCCGGTATTGATATTACGGTGGGCGCCGATACCATCAATCACACAATTGAAGTAGCCTTTCCTTTTTGGGATGAAATATCTTCTGCCTGGAAACAGGATATAACACTCAACAGCATCACGCTGCAGGACGTGCCGGGCATGCCGGCCGGTACAAAACTGCGGGAACTGCAAACAGGCATTGAACATGTATTTTTTGCGGTAATGAACATTGCTTATAACACCACAGAGGCCGACCAGATAGGCCTTACCATGCAGCTAACTTCAGTAATGCAGGATCCCGATACAGAATTGCCCCTTGTTGAAACCGCCATTGTAAATGCATTGCAGGATATTTCGGATACCGGGATAACCAAAGCGTATAACCTTAAGATTATTGGCGCCAATACAATTCTTAGCGCTGTGAAAAATCTCCTGTGCGACAACAGGAATTTAAGTGAAGATTTTTTTGCTTTCAATGCCACACGCACACAGGAGATAGGCGTAAAGGCTACTTTGCAATTTTCTTCTGATGCCAGTGTTGAACAAACCGTTGCTAATATTTTATTTCAGCTTGACCAGTTTTTCTCTCCGCCAACCCGTTTTTATTCACTTGAAGAAATGATGGCAATGGGCAAATCAATTGATGAAATATACAACGGCCCCCTGCTTGCAAACGGTTTTATTTTAGATGAAGACCTTGTTGAACTGAAGCGGGAAAATACCATATATACTTCAGACCTGGTGCGCATTATACTTGATCTTAACGGGGATGCCAATGTAACGCAGGCTAATTATACAGGCCAGAACAAAAAGATAATTTCCATACAGGATCTTACTATCACCAACTATATTAATAACCAGGTAATCAACACCAATGTGCGCAATTGCCTTAGCCTTACACTGATTGAGCTTTATAAACCAAAGCTTAGCGTTGGCAAGTCTGCATTAACGGTTATAAAAAACAATGTGCAGGTAAGTTATGACATGAGCCTTGTAACAAGTATTTTTAAAACTTTAAAAAATCAGCAGGCGCTTGCCAGTAAAACACCGGCCATATCATCTGTATTGCCGGTGGTGGCAGGAAATTTCCTGAACGTGGAAGCTTATGCATCTGTTCAAAATGATTTCCCGCAAACTTATGGCATCAGTTATGTGGGACTTCCTGATACATCATCTGACGAGCGTAAAGCGCAGGCAAACCAATTGAAAGGTTACCTCCTGCCATTTGAACAGTTAATGGCCGACTATCTCTCGCAATTGGCGCATATAAAACAGATATTTTCTATTGATGCAGATGTTAATGAAACTTATTTCTGGCAAACATTGGATGCCGTGCCCAATGTAGCCCCGCTTTTGGCAACTGGTTACGCTGCAGCTATTCCCACATTATTGCAGCAGCTTGAACAAACTGCTTCAGGAAGCCGGAGAAATAATTTTCTCGATCATTTATTGGGGCAGTTCGGTGAAGATTTTACAGAATTTGCTTTATTAATGTATAATAAGTATGGCGATGCGGCAACCAGCGAGCTCATTAATGATAAATCTTTATTCCTGAAAGAATACGCAACGCTCAGTTACAGCCGGGCAAAATCTTATAACTATAAAGGCCAGGCATGGAATACAGATAATGTGGCATTTCTTAAAAAAAGAATCTGCAGGCTGTTAGGCATAACAAACTATGATCAGCAAACCCTGTCAGGCGCCAATAATGAAGGGTTTCATATTGTTGAGCATATTTTATTAAGGCCAAAAATCAATGACACCCTGTCTGGTGCCATTGATGATTTTCTAAACGTTGACGTAGATAGCGATGGCAGTATAATTGAAGGGAAAAAAGACCCATATTCATTCAGGCTCACTTTTGTTTTCCCGAACTGGCCCGAACGGTTTACAGATACCGGCTTTAACAGGTACATAGAAAAAATAATTCAGCGTGAAACGCCTGCGCATATTCTTGCCGAAGTGCATTGGCTTGATGAACCAACTATGCAAACATTTGAAAATGCTTTTCAGGCATGGCTTACTGCTGTGGCAACACAAACAAATGATGCATTGATAACACCGGCGAAAAATGATCTTATAACTGTACTGAACAGCTTATAAACAAATTGTGCGGAAGAGCCAGAAACATATTATCAGGAAGCAGACAATTGCAATAGAAATGGCTTCGCCAAATGGCAGCGTTGCTGTGCAGGACGTTGTAAAAAATATTTATTACAATAAAATCCTTCCCCGGCTTGATATGCTGTTTTCTGGTCTTGTAACCGATGAAACGGTTATAAGAATAGGCAGGCTTGATATTGATGTAGGCAGTATTTCCAAAGATGGCATGGAAGATGAACTGGCAGTAAGGGCTATTGCCATTATACAAAAACAACTGGAGCAAAAATTAAAGTTTGATGTAAATAGTGCAAATGATGTGGAAGCTGTTTCCGTTCATCAATCTGCAATTGATGAACTGATGTATTTTTTGCAGCATGGATATTTCTCCTGGCGCAACCAGGCAAAAAATATCAGGCTTACAGAAGATGCTGTTATGGCAGAGGATATACCAGCCCGAATATTTCGTGAAAGGCTGATCCGCGCCTTTAAAAAAACGCCGGCGGCAGTGGATAGGTTGGTGTTTCAATGCGCTGATAAGTTTCTGCATTTTTTAATCAGCAATGTATCGCCTGGTTTTGATTCAGAAGTTTTTTTAGCATCAGTTAAAACAAATTTTATCAGCGATGATCCAGGCAAAAATGCCGTTTTGATAAGAAATCATTTTTGGAAAACCGTTTTTACAAACATCCAGCTCTCACATAATAATCTTGAACAGGAATGTTTGTTCAGCAGTTTAAAATTTGCTGCTGCAGTTCAAAAGACCGGCATCATAAAATTGCTGAAAACAATAAATGCAGCAAATTTTCCGGAAAAGGTTTTTGCAACACTGAAGCAGGTCATCACTCAAAAAATTAAACGAAAAGATAGTGAGCGTCAGGCTGTGGCAAGTGAAGAAAATAAGCTTCCGGATACCGATACGTTTATTGAACATATAGAGGCAGAAAATACAGATGCGTCAAAAAAAAATATTCAGGCATCATATCCGGCAAACAATGATGTTTCGATTAATAACAGCACGTTAACCAATGAAACGATTAATGATATTTTAGCTGATACAGAAGAAGATTACCTGTACAATTTGGAGGAAGCTGCTGAACCAATATATGTTCAGTTAGCAGGAATTGTGCTGCTGCATAATTTTTTAAATCCCTTTTTCGAAGCACTTGGCCTCATAAAAGATAAAAAATTTACAAACGAAACAGCTTTGCACAAGGCTGTATTGCTAACCGGTTATCTGGCCACAGAAACAGTGATGGGGGAGGAAAGCGATCTTGTATTGCCAAAATTGCTTTGTGGCATGCAGTTATCAGATGCTGTGGATAACAGCGTAGAAATATCAGAAGAAGAGCAGCTTGAAGCAGAGACGCTGTTAAAACAGGTTATTGCATATTGGCCTGCGGTAAAAAACACGTCGCCGGAAGGATTGCGGAACAGTTTTTTAAAACGCGAAGGAAAACTTGCAAGGGCCGGCCTGGGGTGGCAGCTTGATATTGAAAATAAAACCTGGGATATTTTATTGTCAAAATTACCGTGGGGTTATTCGCTGATCAGGCTTCCGTGGATGAAAGAATTTTTATTTGTAAACTGGGCTTAACCACCAGCAATATTTCCTTTTATACACTTTATAAATAAACACGTATATGAAAACACCAGATCAATTCTCACAAAAAGTAAAGAACAAAACTTTATTAAAACATCACATAATAAAGTTTGCAGCATTTCTTTCAACCATTCTGTTTATTTTTTGCCATGCCCCAAAGGCTGCTGCTCAAATTACCATTACCACAACTCCTGCTGATATTTCTTCAGCTATTGTGGGCAACTCTTACAATGCTGTTATAAGCGCAACTGCTGCCAATGGCAATCCTGTTACTTTAGCAGTATCGCCTAATATAGATGCGGGCAGCGGGTTAAGTTTTGCCGATCCAAACCCCGCAGCAGGAACACCTTTGAATTTAGCGGGCGCCAATCCCGTTGCAGGGAGCTGGAGTTTTTCTGTTATAGCAACGGCTACTGGTGAAGCCGCAGTGGGACAGGATTTTACGATAAACGTGCGAAAACCCATTGACCTGATGCTTGTGCTTGATAAATCAGGCAGCATGACGAGCATCGTTACCGGCGGAAGCCAATCCCGCTGGGATGCACTGAAAAGTGGCGTGGGCCTTTTTTTCAGTAATTACCAGCCAAGCCTCACTGCATCCAATGATGCAGCAGGGGATCAGTTAGGTATTCGCATGTTTAGCACCACCGATGGCCCTCCCGTAAATGCACCTTTCAATGTTAATCAATTCGTGCCTGTAACAAGAACGGCTAATCTTGCCACCATTTTAGATGGCGACGCACCGGGTGGCAATACGGCAATGGGTCCGGCAGTTTTATCAGCAAGAAACTTTTTATTCCCCGGCGGCGCAGATAATGGCCATAGAAAAGCCATGCTGGTGTTTACAGATGGGGAACAAAATATGCCGCCGGATGTTGTGGCATCGCCGGGGTCCAATCCCACCGTTTCAGGAACAGATGTTACCAATGGCGATAAAATACAGATACACGCTATCGGGTTAGGTGTGGCTGGCTCTGCCACACAAACTTTGTACAACATGGCTCATGAAAGCGGTGTAGCGCCGCATATTGGTATCTCCAATATTGCAGATGGCGCAGCGGCAACGCCACCTGTTCTTAACCTGTCTTCTTATTTAGTGTCTATCAGCAATCAACTGTATGCAGGTTCTACCCCGCAATATGTTGATGTAAAACGCAGCAATCTTAAACCACTGGGAACATATTATGCAACCGTGGATTCTTTTATGGTAAGCAAGCGCATTAACCAGGTTTTCATAAACTTTATGTGCGCTGTAAGAAATGAAGCGAGAGTAAGCAGTATAACCAAGGATGGTTACTCGCTGTACCTGTACGATACCTCAATCGTAAAAATAAAAAGCGGCCCCGGCTGGCAAACATTTATTATTAATGTATCAAATATTAAAAAGAAAAACCCTTCATTCGTTTCTGAAGGCTACTGGAAAATTGCAGCTATTGCGGGCACACAATCTGCAGCCCCTTACATAATGTCGCTTACCGTTGATGATCATAATTCTGAAATGATCGGCACCACCACGCAAACAAAAGAGTTGGTGGTGGGCGATAACCTGCCTTTAAGCATTGATTTTACCAAACAGGGAAAACCAATTACAAACGCAACAGCATTAGCTGTAATTGGAATTCCGGGGGAAGACCTCGGCGATGTGCTGGCAAGAAATGGAAATAACATTAAAATAAGCAGTGATTCTGATGCGGATAATCCCGGCACGCAAAAGCTGTTTGAATTATTGAAAGATTCAGATTTTGTAAAAAGGCTGATTGACAGCAATCATGCTGTTACACTAACTTATGATGCCGCACAGAAAAAATATGTTGGCCAGTTTAATCATCTTGATGTGTCAGGCGTGTACCAGGTTGCTTATATTATTTCGGCAAACGATACAAGTTTGGGTGAGATAAAGAGGTATTCGGAAGAAAGCGTGTATATACGTTTTCCTGAAGTGAACCTGGATAGCTCGGCCATTAATTTAACTGCTACAGCAACAGGTGGCACACTTGTTTTCAGGCCGATAGGTATTAATGGAAAATATATAGGGCCCGGCTGGGCCAGCGCAATAAAAATTGATGGATCGCCAGATACCAAACTAACAAATATTGCAGATAACGGAGACGGAAGCTATACCCTTGCAATTGAGGGAAGCCTCACAGATGATGTTACGGTTTCAATTGGCACTGCAAAAATTTATACCGGGAAACTTCAGGATATAGGCAAGCCCCAGGAGGGCGGAAGCGAAATATGGAAACAATGGTGGTTCTGGCTGATATTAGCGATTATTCTTTTAATCATTGCCATAGCGTCAGGAAAAAAGAAGCCTTAACAAGCCGTGCTTAAAATAGTAAGCCAGATATCATCCTGCCCAGGCTGTGTTGTGTCTTTGGGTATAACACAGCTTTTCCGGGTTGGGTTTACACAAATAATCTTATAAAATACGAACTATGCCAGGCTCATCTTTTGCAATGAAAAAAAATCAATCTGAAAAAGATAATGCCGTATATGCCCGGCAACCTGCTTTTTTTAAGTCTTTTGTTCAGCCCAAACTAAGCATCAATTCACCCAATGATATGTATGAGCAGGAAGCCGATGCCGTTGCAGACAGGGTAATGCGCATGCCTGATGCTTCAATTAATAATAATAATTCATTCTTCAAACCGGCTATTATATCCATACAACGTAAATGTGCACATTGCGAAGAGGAAGAAAAAAAGATGCAGCGGAAGGAGGAGAACGGTAACGGTCATGCTGCCAATGCATCAACTGAAAATTATATCGGCACATTAAACGGAAAAGGAAAATCATTAACGCAAAGTGAAAGAAGTTTTTTTGAGCCGCGAATGGGTTATGATTTTTCTAATGTTCAGCTTCATACAAATGCGGAAGCAAATCAATCTGCAAAAGATATTAACGCCCTGGCGTACACGCATGGCAACCATATTGTATTTGGATCTGGCCGGTACCAGCCGGGCACAGAAAGTGGCAAACGATTAATGGCGCATGAGTTAACCCATGTGGTGCAGCAGGACAAAAACATCCAGGCAAAAAAAATTCAACGCGTAACAGATGCAGATGTTGAAAGCGGAACGGGGGTTGACCAGGGTATTACAAATGGCACTATGGTACAGGATGGCATAATGGGACAGTCGTTTAATATTAGTTGCGGGTTTAAGAACTATACTGCCAGTTTTAAGTTTGCCAAAGCGTATAAAGGAACATACCCGTACAAGGCAGGCGGGCGTGATGTAAAAGGCGTTTATGTAAAAATAGAAATGTCAATTACCGATAATCGCTACTGTGGCAGGTGCACGCCTATGCTTGCCCTGCAGGTTTTGAGAAATACAAAAAAGAACAGCACCGGCAATCTTGAGGCACAGGATCCGCAGGATGCTACAAGAAGGGAAAGATCCGGATGGGGCAATGCAAGTGCACCATCCCGCGGATGGAGGGTTGATACCTTAACAACATCTGTAAATCCTTATTACAGTTCTACATGGGTAGGGCAGGAAGGCTCTGAAACAACGCCGGCAATAATATGGGATACACCAGGCGATTGGTCAACAGATAAAGACATAGGAAAAGATTTTAATTCATCAATCATTTGCCAGAATGCTGCCGGTGGCAGATGGCCTGTTGGTTATGTTCATTGGGGTTATTATATAAACAGCAGCGGAGATATTGCTTTTGAGCCTGCAACGCCGGATGCTGCCTGCGGATATTCCACCCAAACAAAGGATGCTTCTGAAAGATGGGATAATATAGCAGGCAATACAAAAACGGGTATTACTTATTAAGTTGTTTGATGCTTTATGACTGGCATTTACGATAAGTTACAACTTGCTGTAAAGTATAATATGGCTCCTGATGATGTAAAAATCCTGGTGGGCTATAATTGTATTATTGATACAAAAAATGAAAAAGATAAATATGCATTAATGATGGCTGATATCAGGTTAAATGAAAGCTCAGCCATTAATATGGATGATATAAGAAATGCCACACGTGTTATTTATTGGAGAATAAACGATAAGGATGATAGTATAGCCGGCCTTGCCTGGATCAGCGGGGAAGCGCATAGTTTTTCAGGAAAGGTCTTAACACCTTAGTTAAATAACCCCGGCTGGTAATGTGCACGATATGGTTTTTTAAAATAAAGGGTATAGAATGTTAAACAATCTTTCAAAAGATGGCAATCATACAGATAAAACATCCTTACATACAGGAAGCGTTTCAGCAATACAGCCACTATTCTTTCAGCCAAAGCTTTCCATTAATCAACCCAATGATGTGTATGAACAGGAAGCTGATGCAGTAGCAGATAAGGTAATGCGCATGCCTGATCCATCAATCAATAATAGTTCTTTTTTTCGGCCAGCCATTACGTCTATGCAACGCAAATGTGCGCATTGTGAAGAAGAGGAAAAGAAGATGCATCGGAAAGAAGCAGTAACATATATACAAAGGCAGGATGAAGCACCAGCCGGGACAACAGCACCCGCTACTACCCAGGACTTTACATTACAGGTACCATCTTTATTGCAACCAATTGCCGGGCTTGACTATTTATCTATGCGCCAGCCTTTTATTAACAGGAATATATTTCATTTATGGGACCCAAATTCTGCGCTGCAGGTGTGGCAGTATAATTTTGATTTTTTTAAACGGCTGGGTGTTTCGCCTGGCTTGTCAACTACGCTGGCCAACCTGACCACGCCACGTTTTATAGATTCCCAGTTAAAGGCCAATAACCCAACATGGTGGGAGGTAACGGACCGTGAATTAAATACTTCTACCCTGAGTTTATCTCTTCTTGTTTTACAGTTCAATGCCGATTTTTCACCCGTAGCGCCAACCTGGTGGCAAAGCATTTTTGGGGAAGGAACCAGGGTGCAGCGTACATGCGCCCACTGTGAAGAAGAGGAAAAGAAAATGCAGCGGAAAGAAGGCAATGATATTGAAACAACAGCAACTCCTGAAACAGAACATTATATTAATTCCCTTTCAGGGGGGAAGCCATTAGCTGAAAAAGAGAGAAGTTTTTTTGAACCGAGAATGGGTTATGATTTCGGCGATGTAAAAATTCATACAGACACAGCGTCGGTAAAATCAGCTCAATCAGTAAATGCTTTGGCTTATACAACAGGTAATAATATTGTTTTTAATGAAGGACAATTTAATCCGGAAACTGACAGCGGCAAAAGATTATTGGGGCATGAATTAGTTCACGTAATGCAGCAAAGTCATGATGATAATAACTTAAGAAAGAAAGAAAAAGAAAAAGAAACCAAAGCAGTAAAAATTCAATGGCAGGGAACTGTAGCTGCATCATTATATTATTTTATAAGGCCTGTTTGTAAAAATGAAGAGGAAGCAAGACAAATAGTTAGCAACCTTCTGTTAAATAATTCTTTTGTTTATCTGCTTAATAACGGAAATGATGTTTCGCTGAAAGATTTTGAGCTCGTAGAGAATTTTGAAAAAACAAAAACCATAAATATATATGAAGGCGCCCTGCAAATAATAATTGATGCAACCGGCCATAAAACAAAAGATGAATTTTTTAAAACATTAGAAGCCAATAAAGCGGTTGACCAAAAAGTCAGCCAGCTTATTAAAGACCTAAAGGCAGAGGGGCTGGATATACCTTACGAAAATTCATGGCTGGATAATTTTATTAAAGGCCTTGGTCAATCTGCACTTTCGTCAAAGCTTTCAGAAGCATACAATAAAATAAAGGATAATGCAACCTCGTGGGAAAACGGCCCGGCTTTTTACACTGGAATAAACGTTGGCTTTCCTGCCGGTGTTGCAGAAGACCTTTGGGAAAATATAAAAGGAATTTTTTTACTGGCCTGGCAGCTTATAAAAGCGCAGTTTGAAATAACTACCGATCCGTTAGGGTTCTATAATAAAATGAAAGAAGAGCTAACAAATTTATGGAATGTAATAAACGCTGATCCTGCTCAATTGGGGCTTTTGGCAGGCAATGCTTTATCTGATAAGGTTGACAAGGATTTTGTTAAGGTGAAACCATTCAATCAGGGTTTTGCACTGGGGGAAATAGTTGGAAAAATTGCTACGGAGATTGCGCTGTTGTTTGTTGGTGTAGAAGAAGTATCAGCTTTAGCCAAGGCGGCAGAGGGCACTAAAATAGGAGAATTAATAATTAAAGGAATAAAAGAATCTGAAACTATTGGAAAAGTTGGCGAACTGCTGAAGGGTAAAAAAGGAGCTGAAGTGGCAGAAGAGGCATCGAAAGGCTTAACTGATGCACAAAAATTGGAAGAAACGATAAAGCTTGCACAAAAAGCAGGTGATGAGTCAAGGCCATCTCAGGAATTGATAAAACTGGAACAGGGCATGCTGGAAGAAAAAATAAAAGACCCCGCCAATATAAAGTTATCAGGTGATGATAATTTGCCGGAAATAGAGGTAGGTGATCATACATATAAGCGCAACGCTAAAGATCAATGGTGCCGGTTTTCAACAGAAAATTGCGACATAGCGCTAAGCCCTGCCGTAAAAGAAGCAATGGATAAAGCTGCTGCAAAAAAGACCATAGTAGTTTTTGATGATGTAATGAAAAATGAATTGATTAATTTTTGGACACAGCAAAAGAAATTGACCACAGACAGCAGTAAAATAAAATTATACAACCGGTATATTGAAAAAATAAAAAAAGGTGAAAGGCCAAGCTGGTCACAATCGGAAAAAGAAATGGAAATGTTTTATGCACAAATAGGCGGTACAAAACAAAATGCTTACATCCACGGCCATTCAACAGGTATGAACACTGCCGGCCACGTAAGGCCGGATCTTACCATCAGCACAACTGCGGTTGAAGTGAAAAATTATAAAATCGAAAACAAAAATGGCCTTATAAGCAAATTAACTGAGCAGATTAAAAAAAGAGCAAGCATGGAAGGCTTGCCTTATGATATACGGCAACAGGCAATAATTATTGATTTGAGAGGACAAACCATTGCAAGCAGTGAGGTAATTGATCTTACTATTGAAATACAGAAAAAAACAGGCGTGCCTTTTGAAAACATACAGGTATTACAGTGGTAATCTAAAACAGATACCATAGAATACAATAGCATGCCTGTCAATCTTCCGAATAATCATGCACATATTTCCATCTCTCCGGCGAAGGCAAACATTCGCGCCATACCGAATTGATGGTTTTTACGGGATGCAGTATATAGCCGGCAGTCATTAATGCGAATGACTGGTAAATATCAGAGATCCAGTGTTTCCATCGTTCATCATTACTGTAAGGATGCTTTGCGATAGCGTTAGTCCTGGCGGCAAAAACGCCACCCTGGATATGAACGCGCGGTAAATGATGCGAAAAGCCCATGTCTGTTGGATTGCAGCTTGGATACAATGAGCCAGCCATTGCAATTTTTGGATTTTGAGTAAGGGGATTGATAAGATCATCAATCCATGTTGCATCATACATGCGACCGTGATTGGAACAGATGTAAATAAAATAAGGATGTTTACATAAGGAAACAGCTATATTCATAGCAGGCCCATACATAATATTATTACCAGGCCATGCATAGCTGTATTCAACATTCTCTTCCTTTGAAAAATCGGGTTGCTGCTTTTTATCTTCATCGCTGTTATCAATAAATATCAGTTGAAATTTCCATGATGGATGCGCCCGCAAGGTGGGCAGTACATCGCGTTGCATGCGCGTGCAAAACCTTTCCGCATTGTTGTGCGGTATCAGGATAATACCAATGCCCGGCTCATTTTCTTTTAACGGCGATTGCATAAATATCGTTAGGGTTTGTAATGGTATCAATCATAAAAAATTCAAATATCGAAAGCCAGCCTTCCAGCATATCATAATGCACATTGTGATAATATTCGCCTTCATATAAATTCGGCCCCCCATCCACGCAGGAATGTGTGGCCCTTCCTTTTCCGGCGGCTGTAATTAAAAACACGCCGCCACGATCCAATATATCAAAAGCAGTCTGGCAAATCTCTTTGCCTTCATCGGTATGCTCCAGTGTTTCGCAGCACACAACCGTATCATATTTTTCTTTCGGCTTTGGCCGCCATGTTGCTGCATTACCCACAACATCCACATTAATGCCTTCCCGCACATCAACGCCAATATATTTTTCGGCATCTTTAAACAATGGCCTTACGAGGCCATTGTGCGCATGAGCATGGTTATCCCAAATTACTGTTCTGCTGCCCAGTTCACAAACTCTTTTCCTGGGCGGCAATCTTTTTACAGCCCATTCAATAAAATAATAAGCGCCTGCATGCATAAACTTTTGTTTTAAATGATGAATTAAATTTTTTTAATCTAAAGAATTCCCAGTGGGCTTGCCCCTGGGTAGTTCATTCTTTAACGTATTATGCTATTAAACTATCATTGACACGATAGGAGAAATCTCTACTTTATTTTGAATTTATAACTGTGTAGAGATGTCTCGTTACCTCAATATGACGTGCTAAGAACATTATTTAACAGGTACTCCTTAAAACTTTAATAGCACAACAGGTTTACTCTTTAATTTTTTTTATAACCATCAAACTGTTTATGCAATCAACCTTTACGTATTTATCACTTTGCAATAATTCATTTACGAATGTTTTTACACCGGGAAAATAATCGGCATAGTCATGAAACATTATATACGCATCTTTAATTAAATAACTGGTAAACTGGTTAAAATCGTTTGACACATTTTTATAATCATGCAACCCGTCAATAAACAGTATCGAAACAGGCTTCACCCATTTTATATTGCAGGCACGATCCTGAATTGCTTCAACAATTTCTGTTATAGCCGCATCTTCCATGTTTTTCTTAAAGCTGTTATAGGAAGGTGGGTAGGTAAAAACTGCATGGCCTTCTGCGCCTTGTTTTCCATCATGCGGATCAATAGAAAATATCCTGCTTCCCGGTGAATAATATTTCAGTAAACTCCCAAAAAGCACCGTTGACTTGCCATGAAAACACCCAACCTCTGTAATAGTTATAGGTTGTTTAAACTGCGTAACGGCTTTAATAGTTGTGGCAATCATTAAATCCGCTTCCTCATCTGTAAGCCAGCCTTCTATTTTTCTTATTTTATGTATTAATGGCAATAGAGGTAATACTTCTTTTGTTGCCGGCTGTTCATCTTTCATTTCAATCGTATAATCATTACAATGATCCCTTATCTTTTTTCGCAGTGCATCATCATATTCCCTTTTAACCGGGTGCATCCAAAAAACGTTTGGCTGCTTCCATGCGCTATCCGCATCTTCCACAGAAAACTCTTTTTGATACTTCACATATTCATAGTTGCACGGGTTTATTGCTATGTTATATCCCAAAAGCGCGGTAAGCGTTGGTAGTATAACTTCTTCGGTTGCCCATATTTTTGTCCGGCGCAGTATTGATTGCAGTGTTTTATCTTCTTTAAACAGTTTAATAAGGTCTTTGGACGCTGATGAAGAAAAAACGCAGGATGGCCAGAATGTCCAGTGAACAAACCTGCTTTCGCCGTCTTTAAATTTTTGCAGCAGGGGCTTCCACAGGTCATATTCTTTAAACGCCTGTATGGCCGGCCAAACTTCGGTATTCAAATCCCTGCTGGTTAAACGTTGCGGTTTGTTTGAGAGCATGCCCACATTGTTACTGAATACAGAAGATGCTTTAAGATAAGCGGAATAATTTTTTTTCAGCATCAGCTGGTCTGAATCCACCATGGTGATCGAATCAAATTCAAAATTATGCAAAGCGTATTCCATGCAATGCAATGCAAAATTGTGCAGGTAGCCATGCTGGGCCAAAGCGGGTTTTGGATGAATAAGCGCATTGTATTTTTCAAAATGAAAACTACCTTCAAACAATCTTTTATCGCCGCCGCCATTATACAGGATTATGGTGGATGAAGGATCGTTATGGTGCAGGTTTTTTACAAGGTCAACCACACATTCCTTGCTGTTGTGCACAAGGCAGGCAAATACATTCTTTAATGAACCGTTTTGAATATCCTGCTGTGCACCGTTATTTTGAACAAAAGTTTTCTTTGCCTTATCATGCCCGTTCTTATATAAGTGCCAGTCATGCTTCATTATTTTTTGCAGTTCCTCTACGGGATAGCTTTGCCACCAGGCGCCTGTGGTTTTTTTAGGGCTTACATTGTTCCCGTGAATGATATGCACAGCCATGTTTGAATTGCTTAACGCTTTAACACGCCCCGGCGCTGTTGCCCAAACAAAAAGCCCGTCCATGCCCACATTTATATCTGCAAAGCGGTTATTGTGCCACAGTGTCTTTTTATAACATAAGGAGCTTCCCAATAACCACATACGCTGATTGGCCGGATAGATATAACGATAGCCGAGGTTTTTATGCATGTCGTAATACAACAGGTTGTTGATGCCGCACACATCAATTTTTGGATCATTCAATGCCTCCACCTGGTATTGCAGCCTCGATGGCGCATACCAGTCATCATCATCCCAATTGGCAATTATATCGCCTGTTGCATAATTACAGGCCAGGTTTAATTTAGCGCCAAGTGTTAATTTCCTGTTTAGCTTAAAATACCTGATAGAACTGTGGGGCGGAACCAGGTCTTCAATCATATCGCTGCCATCATCAATAATTATTAATTCTTTATTGGCATAATCCTGCCGCAAAAAATATTCAACGGCATGAGGCACAAACCTTCTCCTGTTATAAGTGGGCATAATGCAGGAAACAAGCGGCAGCCCGGTTGTGTTTTTCAATAAGTCAGCATGCACGATCTTATCATTTTAAATGATGATCAAAAAAATAAAAAATGTTTACGGGGAATTAAGAGGCGATGCTTTTCGCTGTCTTAGAAGCTGTCTAAAAACGCTTCAGCATAATTCGTATAGCGGCTAAATGTACCATGGCTACTCCTGTGTCATTCAATCTTTCATAATGCTTAGATGTTCTTCTGTTGGTATCTATCCAGGCAAATGTT